>JAKLEG010000659.1 GCA_022703175.1 Myxococcota bacterium
TGGGTTGCTACCGAGGTCTTCGGCACCGTAAGGGCTTGCCGGTCCGCGGTCAGCGTACGCACACCAACGCCCGCACGCGTAAGGGTCCGCGCCGTATGGTTAAGCGCACGGGTCCGGTCGCCGCGGCTCCTGCGGCGAAGTAGGTAAAGCACAATGGCAACTGTTCAGAAGGCCAAGAAGGTCAAGAAGAACATCCCGTCGGGGCTCGCGTTTATTCAAGCGAGCTTCAACAACACCATCGTCACGATCACCGACCCGCAGGGGAACGTGGTGTCGTGGTCGAGCTCCGGTTCGAAGGGCTTTCGCGGTTCGCGTAAGTCGACGCCCTTTGCAGCCCAAGTCGCCGCCCAAGATGCAGCCGGGAAGGCGATGGAGCAGGGCATGCGCTCGTTGGGCGTGCTCATTCGTGGCCCGGGCGGCGGGCGCGAAGCTGCGATTCGGGCACTCCAAGGTGCCGGTTTCAAGATCAACATGATCCGTGACATCACTCCCGTTCCGCACAACGGGTGCCGGCCGCCGAAGAAGCGCCGCGTTTGATCTGAGGTGAATTGCGATGGCTCGTTCCACAATCGCTCGTTGCCGGCAATGTCGGCGTGAAAACATGAAGCTCTTCCTCAAGGGAGAGCGTTGTTTCACTGAAAAGTGCGCCATGGACCGCCGGCCTTATCCGCCGGGCCAGCAGGGCCAGGGCCGCCACAAGGTGTCCGAATACGGCCTGCAACTGCGCGAGAAACAAAAGGTGCGTCGTATCTACGGCGTGCTTGAGCGGCAGTTCCGTCGTTATTACGCGGAAGCGGCTCGGACCAAGGGCATCACCGGCGAAACGCTGTTGACGTTCCTTGAGCGCCGTCTCGATAACGTGGTGTACCGCCTGGGTTTTGCGGCGTCGCGCAATGAAGCGCGTTCGCTCGTGCGCCACGGCCACATTCGGGTCAACAATCGCCGGGTGAACATCGCGTCGTATCTGGTGAAACCGGGCCAGACGATTACTGTGACCACCAAGTCGCAGCAGAACGTCAAAGTGGCCGAGGCTTTGCAGAACGTCGAGAAGCGTGGCGTGCCGAATTGGTTGGAATTGGATGGTGGGAAGTTCTCGGGCATGGTGAAAGCGTTGCCAACCCGCGACGATCTCACAATGCCGATTCAAGAGCAGCTCATCGTCGAGTTGTACTCCAAGTAAGCTTTCGCCTGAGGCGTTCGCCCCAACGATTCCTCGAGGAGAGCGACATCGATGCACCGGAACTGGCGTGATCTGATTCGACCGAAGCACTTGCTTGTCGACCGCGAAACCCTGAACTCCACGTACGGCAAATTTTATGCCGAGCCGCTGGAACGCGGGTTTGGCGTGACGATTGGCAACAGCCTTCGGCGCGTGTTGTTGAGTTCGCTGCAAGGCGCGGCGATTTGTGCCGTGCGCATTGATGGCGCGCTGCATGAGTTCACTGCGATCCCCGACGTCACCGAAGACGTCGCTGACATCATCCTGGCACTCAAAGAAGTGCTGGTGAAGACGCATGCGAATGAGCCGCGCGTCCTCAAGATCGATGTTCAGGCAGAAGACAAAGAAGAGCGGATTGTGCTCGCGAAGGACCTCCTCGGTGATGACGCCGTGCAGATCCTGAATCCCGAGCACAAGATCTGTACATTGGCCCCCGGCGGTCGTCTTGCCATGGAAGTCATGGTGCGACGCGGCCGTGGCTACGTGCCTGCCGACAAGAACAAGGCACCGAATATGGCGGTGGGCTGGATTCCAGTCGACTCCCTGTTCTCGCCGATTCGCAAGGTGTCGTACAATGTCACCAACGCCCGCGTGGGTCAGGTGACCGACTACGACAAACTGACGCTCGAAGTGTGGAGCGATGGTTCGGTGGCTCCCGATGACGCCGTGGCTTTGGCCGCGAAGATTATCAAAGAGCAACTCACCGTCTTCATCAACTTCGAGGAAGAGGAAGAGTTCGACGTTCCTGAGGAACGCCCGGCCGAGACCAACGTCAACGAGAACCTCCTGCGGTCCGTGGACGAACTCGACCTGTCGGTTCGCGCCGAGAACTGCCTCCAAGCCGCGAACATCAAGTACATCGGCGACCTGGTTCAAAAAACCGAGGCCGAGATGCTCAAGACCAAGAATTTCGGTCGCAAGTCTTTGAAAGAAATCAAAGAGTTGTTGGGCGAGATGGGTCTGTCATTGGGCATGAGGCTGGACAACTGGCCGCCCAAAGAGCTGAAGCGCTAGTTAGAAGTGAGCGCCGCACACGCTGCGGCACTGCCGGAGAAGAACGATGAGGCATCAGGTCGCACATGGTAAGTTGGGCCGCAACACGTCGCACCGTGAGGCGCTCATGCGCAATTTGGCGGTGGCGTTGTTCCGTCACGAGCGTATTGAGACCACCGTACCGAAGGCTCGGGCTTTGCGCCCCTACGCCGAGAAGTTGATCACGCTGGCTAAGCGGGGTGATCTGCATGCTCGTCGGTTGGCCGCGCGCCATATCCACGATCACGAAATCTTGCAAAAGCTGTTCGCTGAGCTGGGCGAGCGTTATCGCACGCGCATGGGCGGTTACACGCGTATTCTGAAGACTGGCATTCGCAAGGGTGACAGCGCGGACATGGGCTTGATCGAGCTCGTGGACGCGAAGCTCCAGAAGGCAGTGGCGGCTGACGAGACGAAGAAGGCCGAGAAGTCTGAGAAGGCGGAAAAGGCCCCGAAGGCTGAGAAGGCTCCAAAGGCCGAGAAGCCGGCGAAGGCCGTCAAGGCGGAGAAGCCTGCGAAAGCCCCGAAGGCCGAGAAGCCTGCGAAAGCCGAGAAGGCTCCGAAGGCCAAAAAGGAAAAGGCCGAGAAGCCGGCGAAGGCTGAGAAGCCTGCCAAAGAGCCTAAGAAAGCGGCAGCGAAGAAGTCCAAGTAGTTCGTCGTGCAAAAGTAGTTTCCTGCAATGCCCGCTTCGTGCGGGCATTGTTGTCTTTGGCGTTGGCTTCTTGTCTGCGTAGGTACGATCGTTTGTGCGCCCGGTGTGTCGATTCCCACGACCTTTGACCCCTCTGGCCTAAAGTTTCTCACGAGCATTGACCCCCCTGCACCTGGAGTTTC
>JAKLEG010000066.1 GCA_022703175.1 Myxococcota bacterium
AACGCCTAGATGACACCCAAACCGGGACGCTCTTGGCCATCAAGCGGATGCTGCCGCGCCTATCCGGAGACCAAGATTTCGTCGCGATGTTCAGCGACGAGGCCCGCATCGCTCGCAATCTGTCGCACCCGCATATCTGCCGCGTCTTCGACGAAGGTGAGCATCTAGGTCAGTTGTTCTTGGTGATGGAGTTCATCCACGGCAAAGACCTGCGCGTCGTGCAGCGTCGGGCCGAAGCTCGACACGAGCCGATCCCCTATCGCTATGCGGCCCATGTCATTGCCCGCATTGCCGAGGCACTCGACTACGCTCACCAAAAAACCAACGAACAAGGCGAACCCGAAAACATCGTCCACCGGGACGTCAGCCCCCAGAACATTCTCATCTCCTATGATGGTGTCCCGAAGCTCATCGACTTCGGGATTGCGAAGGCGCGTGATCGCGTGGTGCAAACCCGGGTCGGGGTGGTCAAAGGCAAGTTCGCCTACATGTCCCCCGAACAAGCCACAGGCCTCACGCTCGATGGTCGCGCTGACATCTTCTCGCTGGGCGTGGTGTTGTATGAGCTGTTGACTGGGGCGCTCCCCTTTCAAGGCTCAAGCGACTTGTCGACGCTGCAACGCATTGCCCGCGCGGAGTACACCCCGCCTATCTTGGTGAACAGCGCGCTGCCACATCGGCTGTGTCAGATTATTGAGCGGGCGATGGCTCGGGACCGTAACGACCGCTACGCCAACGCCTTGGAGTTTGCCACCGATCTAGACAGCTACCTGGCCGACGAAAGCCGCGAGGTCTCGGCCGGCTCGGTGTCGGCGTTTATGCGCAAGCTGTTCCGAGACGACTACATTCGCGAGCTCACCCGCATCAAGACATTCGCGGCAGTCCGCCCCAATGCCCAAGCGCCAACGGCCGCGCCCATGCCCGACACCAGCGGCGAACAAGCGATCCCAGTCATCGAGAAGACCTTCGTCACCCCATCGCTGTTTCTGGCCGCAGGCTACGATGCCGCACCAGAGCTGGTGGCCGAGGTGGCTGCCTCGCTGACGTCGCCCGGGACCGACATCGTGTTGTCTGCGGCCGATGTCGTCGAGGAGCCGGAGCGCTTGACCAATCAACCGTCCCCGTTTGCCAACCTGGAAGATCTGCCGGCTGGCGACGCAACCAACCAGGTCGAGATGCTGCCCGCCGAAAAGACACCCGCCGCGGACGGACTTTGGGACAACGGTCCGACCACTGATGAGACGCTGGCTCCCAACTCACGGGAGCTCAAGGCCCCGGCGGCCACCAATCATGAAGTGCCGATTCCCTCCCCTGAAGTCGCCGCTCCGGCGCCCCCAGAGGTTGATGCGCTCGCGACCCAGGCGATGTCTGCGTCCGAGATGATGGCCATCATCAATGGCGCCCAAGTGCCGACGGCTGCGCCCGACAGTCCGTTCAATCCGATAACCGTTGAGGTCACAACCACCGGCTTGACGGACCTCGGCTTGCCGTCTCTTGCGCCCATTCCGATTCCACAAGCAACAGCCGCTGGATCGACCCCTTCGGCGCCGGGCGAGATGGCCGACGACTTTGAAATCGTCGAAGCCAGCCGTGTCATGGAGTTCCCAGGGATCACCCGAGCCGCGCCGGCCGTGACGTCCGACAAAGAGACGCGCCGATTGGACGACAAAGAAGTTGGTGAGATCGTCGCTGAGGCACGGCTCTCTGAGTCGCTGCACGCCCGGGTCGAGGCCGACTCCAATCCCGAAGAATTCGATGATTGCCTCACGGCCAACGGTAGCACGCCGGTGCCTGTGCAGCTCCCGACGATGCCGCGCCCTACGCCGCGGCCCACGCCGCAACGCCCCGACGTGCTTGAGCCACGGCTAACACCGACCGGCTCCGAGGCACGCCGATCCACCAAGCCGTTTGAGTTGGGCAACCCCGAAAATCCTTCGCAAAATTTGCCACCGATGCGCCGGCCGCAGCTTCTAACCGACCTCGAAATTGCGGTGCTGATCTTGGCCGCCGCGCTCGGCCTGGTGCTCGTCGTCGGGGCCTATTGGTATGCGTCCACGATGCCGATTGAAACCAAGAGCACGACGACGCAAATCGTGCCGTTGCCTGGTTCGGCGTCCCCCACACCCCACTTCGCTCAATAGCCGAGGCGCGGCCCCCACACGGGCGTCTCATACTCGCCGGGATCCCGCGAAACCCGCCGCTGATTGTTGCCGTCCACGTCCATCACGTAGAGGGTCTTGCCCTTTTGTGGCGGCCGGGTCGACACGAACACCAGCTGATGGCCGCTGGGGGAATGCGAAGGGCTCTCGTTGTTGCCCTCGTCCTGGGTCAGGCGCGTGATCTCACCAGAAACCGGATGCACCATAAAAATGTCGAACTTCAGACGCTCGTCGCGGGCAGTGAAGGCGATTTGACCATCGGCGCGCGGGGACCAATCTGGCTCCTGGTTGTAGTTACCCTGGAACGTCAAGCGGCGCGGGTCGCTGCCGTCGGTGTTCATCACATAGATATGCGGGTTCCCCGAACGCGAGCTCACAAAAGCGATCTTGCGACCGTCGTGGCTCCAGGCCGGCGACACATCTTGCCCCCAGCTATCAGTCAATCGCTGCAGGTTCTGGCCGTTCCAGTCCATCACGTAAATTTCGGTGTTGCCGTCGATGCTGAGCGTCAGCGCGATTTTGCTGCCATCAGGAGACACCGACGCGCCGGTGTTCAAGCCGCGTCGGCTGGAAAGCATCTCCATGTCGCCCGACAACAAGTTCAGGCGGTACAGATCAGGGTTCCCCTTTAAGTACGACGTGAGCAACAAGTGTTTGCCGGTGTTGTCCCACGCAGGCAGCAGCGTCAATACATCAGCGGCAGTAACTCGCTTGGGGTTGCGGCCATCAATGTCACTGACAAACACCGCCTTGCCCTGCGGCATCCGCTTCACGTAGGCGAGCTTCGACGAGAAAATCCCTTTTTCGCCGGTGAGCAACTCCACCACTTCATCCAAGAATTTCCGCACCGCATTGTCGGCGCTATCTACGGTTTCGTCGTAGGTGCGATTGAGCGCCTCGCGCTGCGCCACCACGTCAAAGAAGCGCATCACCACTTTGACCCGCTTGCCATCGATGTCGAGGCCGCCCCAAATGAGGCCGGAGGCCCCGACGTTGACCCAGTTGGCAAACTCCGGTTTGACCCAGTTTTCTTTCTCAGGCGCAAGGTAGGTCTTCGGCGACACCAGCTCCAACGACCGATCCAAATCTAGGTCCATACGCAACACGCTGGTCAGCTCACGCACTAACGGCTTCGCATCTTTGTCTTTGCTCCCGAGCAGCACCATGTCGGGAACCGCGATTGGATAGGGACGAAAGTTCGGTCCGCCCACGACGATGTGCAGGCGCTGCGCCTGTGCTTCGGTGGTCAAACCCAGAAGGACCGCCAACAATATCCACGATCGACCAAAAAATCTCATAAGTGCGGGTACATTACCCGACGCTGCTGAGGCGTCAAGGCAGCAGCGAACCGATCCACTGGCGCTGGCGACACGACGCTGCCCCCCACCCCCTCCCGCAAGGTTATTAGTACACTTGCCCAGGCGGGGTTGATTCATGGCGTCAGAACGCATAACTGACTGCCGACATTCTTTTAGCGAGTGGGTAGCATGGTCGAGTACAAAGACACCCTGAATCTTCCGAAGACCCCGTTCGAAATGCGCGCGGGTCTGGCCCAAAAAGAACCCAAGCTGTTGGAGAGCTGGCAGCAGAGCGATCTGTACGGTCAGATTCTCAAAGCCCGCGAGAGTGGGCCCCGCTTTGCGTTTCACGATGGCCCGCCCTACGCCAACGGGCACCTGCACCACGGTCATATTCTTAACAAGATCTTGAAAGACATCGTCGTCAAAGACCGCACGATGCGCGGCTTTGCCACCACCTTTGTGCCCGGTTGGGACTGCCACGGCTTACCGATCGAAGTACAAGTGGACAAAGAGCTCGGCAAAAAGAAAACCGAGATGACACGCGCCGAGGTGCGCAAAGCCTGCCGCGTCTATGCCGACAAGTTCGTGGGCATCCAACGCGACGAGTTCATGCGCTTGGGCGTCTTTGCCCGTTGGCAAGAGCCCTACCGCACGATGGCGTATCCCTACGAAGCCCAGACGCTGCGAGAGCTGGCCAAGTTCGCCAAGGCTGGCCTCCTTTATAAGGGTTTGCGGCCGGTCAACTGGTGCTTGGTGCACCAAACGGCGTTGGCCGAAGCCGAAGTGGAGTACGAAGATCACGCCTCACCCTCAGTGTACGTGGCCTTCCCGCTCGACAAGCTGCCGGCCGGCCTGAACGCCAAGGCCGCCGATCTGGTCATCTGGACCACCACTCCCTGGACGCTCCCGGCCAACCTAGCGATCTCATTGCATCCCGAGTACGACTACATCGCGCTGGAAGTGAAAGGCCGCGTACGAATCGTGGCCCGGCCGCTGGTCGAGAGTTTCCTTGCCGCGGTCAAAGCCCCGGCATTTGCCGAAAGCCAAGTCTTGGGCCAATGGAAAGGTCGCGCGCTCGAAGGGCTGACCTACACCCATCCGCTCAACGCCAAGCACTGCCCTATCATCTTGGGTGAACATGTCACGCTGGAGGCCGGAACCGGCTGCGTACACACCGCACCTGGACATGGTCCGGAGGACTTCGATATCGGCCGCAAGTATGGCTTGGGCGTCCTGTCGCCCGTGGACGCCAAGGGCTGCTTCACAGCGGAAGCAGGGGTGTTTGTCGGTGAGAACGTCTTTGCCGCCAACCCCAAAGTGGTTGCGGAGCTATTGCGCCTGGGCGTGTTGCTCAACGACCCGCACGACACCGTGTCGCACCGCTACGCGCACTGCTGGCGCTGCCATAAACCGATTATTCTGCGCGCCACCGAGCAGTGGTTCGTGTCACTCGACAAACCGTTCAACAACGGCCCGACGCTGCGCGAGCGGGCCTTGGCCGCACTCAAACAAGTCACCTGGGTGCCGCATTGGGGCGAAGATCGCATCCGCGGCATGCTCGAAACCCGCCCCGATTGGTGTCTGTCGCGCCAACGCACCTGGGGCGTGCCTATTGGCGTGGCCTACTGTGAAAAGTGCAACCACCCGGTGGTCTCCTACGAAAAAATGAATCGCGCCGCCGAGCTGTTCGAAAAGGAAGGCGCCGACGCTTGGTTCACTCGCAGCGTCGAAGAGCTCATGGGTCCTTTGACCTGCGAAAAGTGCGGACATACGGGCTTCCGTAAAGAAGAAGACATCCTGGACGTTTGGTTCGATTCCGGCGTGTCGTTTGCGGCGGTGATGGAACGCGAAGGGTTGGGCCACAAAGACGGCCCCACCGTCGATCTGTATCTCGAAGGCTCCGACCAGCATCGTGGTTGGTTCCACTCGTCCTTGTTGTGCAGCCTAGCCACGCGCGAGCAGCCACCGTATCGCACCGTGCTAACCCATGGCTTCGTGGTGGACGGCAACGGTAAGAAGATCTCCAAATCGCTGGGGAACGCCACCGATCCATTTGAGACCATCAAAAAAGATGGCGCCGAGATGTTCCGGCTGTGGGTCGCGGGCGAGGACTACCACGAGGATATTCGGCTTTCGCAGCAGATCTTAGAGCGACTCTCCGACACCTATCGCAAGACTCGCAACACCATCCGCTACCTGCTGGGGAACCTCAGCGACTTCAACCCGAACACCGACATGGTGGCGGCGGCCAATCTGCAACTGTTGGATCGCTACGCGCTGACCCTCACCCACGATGCCACCCTCCGCATGGACCAGGCGTACTTGGCGTATGACTTCCACGTGGTGCTGCGCGAGCTCTCGGAGCTGTGCACCGTGGAGCTCTCGGCGTTCTACCTCGACATTCTCAAAGACCGTCTGTACGCCTCGGGCCAAACGAGCGCCAAACGGCGCTCGGCGCAAACAGCGCTGTATGTCATTGCCCGCGACCTGCTGCGCTTGATGGCGCCCATCTTCTGCTTCACCGCCGAAGAGGCATGGCGCCACCTGCCCAGGCTTTCGGGCGACCCGGAGAGTGTCCACTTGGCGCTCATCCCCGGCCTTAAAGAGCCTGCGCAGATCGAGGCGCTCTGGCACGCGCTCCAAGGCGAAAAGGACAGCTTGGCGCAACGCTACCTGCCCGCCCGCGAGGTGCGCCGTCAGGTGAACATGGCGCTGGAAGAAGCCCGACAACAAAAGAAAATTGGCTCATCGGTGGAGGCGGCCGTAACGCTCTTGGGCCCCGCTGGCGTCATCGAGCCACTTACGCGCATGGGTGACAGCGAGGTGGCCGACTTGCTGATTGTCTCGGCGGTGAAGCTGCAAGTTCAAGGGGATGCGCTGGTTGTGAATGTCGACCGAGCCAGCGGAACAAAATGCCCGCGTTGTTGGTTGTACCGGAACGATATCGGCCAGGTTGAAGCGCATCCCGCGCTGTGTCGCCGATGCGCGGAGGCCCTATGAGCGAACCTGAGACCCTGGCGGCTCCAAATCCCCGCCCGAGCTTCAAGGTGTTCGGCGGGGTTGTTGCCGCCGTGCTCGTCTTCGATCAAATCACCAAATGGCTGGCGGTGGCCCACCTCACCACCGCCTTTCATTCGATCACCGGTGATGCGCTGGGGTTCGGCGCCAAGCTGTCACGGTTCTTGTGGGACAAGCACCCGGTGCGCGCCAACGCCGTCACCGTGCTCGAAGACTTTTGGCACTTCCGCTACGTCGAAAACCCCGGCGCCGCCTTTGGCTTCTTGTCGGGGAGCGCGGCCTGGCTCCGGCTGCCGTTCTTCTTAACCACGTCGGTGTTGGCGATGATTTTCATCGTCTACTATTTCAGAAAAACTCAAGCGAATCAGGTGGTTCTGCGCATCGCTCTGGCCTTGGTGTTTGGCGGTGCGTTAGGCAACTTCGCCGACCGCGTGCGTCTCACCTACGTCATCGATTTTATTGACTGGCATTGGTTCGATAAGGCCACCTGGCCCACGTTCAACGTCGCCGACTCCGCCATCACGGTGGGGGTGGCGTTGATGCTCCTCGATATGTGGTGGCACCCCTCGGCCAAAACCAGGCCGCAAGCAACCACCGAACGCTAAGTAAGGTAGGACGCTGCATGCATCCCGTCATTTTTCAGACCGATCTGTTGGGCTTGCTGTCTGAGCCGGTTTCCCTCCACACCTACGGCCTACTCATAGCGATGGGCTTCTTGCTCGCGATGCAGCTGTCGAAAAAACAGGCCGAGCACGATGGCGAGGATCCCGATCGTATCGTCGACATGTCCTTTTACGTCTTGCTCACCGGCCTCATCGGCTCACGCATCGTCTTTATTCTGACGAAGCTCGACGACTACCTGAAGGACCCACTGGAAATCGTGATGTTCTGGAGGGGCGGCCTGGTTTTCTACGGGGGCTTCATCGGCGCCGCGATCTTCCTCATCTACTACACGCGCCGCTATCGGGTGAGCTTCTTCAAGTTCGCCGACATCATCATCCCATACTTGGCGTTGGCGCACGCCTTTGGTCGCTTGGGTTGTGTCGCGGCCGGTTGCTGTTTTGGCAAACCCACCGATGTACCGTGGGGCATCCAATTCCCGATGGGCTCAATGGCGCACCACGCTCAACAGAACGAAGGGCTTATCAGCATCGGCGACGCTGCCTTGGCCATTCACCCAACCCAATTGTACGAGGCCGGCTTCGAATTGCTGATGTTCTGGTTCTTGTTGGCGTTGCGACCGTACAAACGCGTGCACGGACAGTTGTTCCTAACCTGGCTCGCCATCTACCCTATCGCGCGCTCCATCATCGAGACGTTCCGCGGCGACAAAGAGCGCGGTGTCTACGGTTTGCTCTCCACCTCGCAGTACATCTCCATCGTGATCTTGCTGGCCGCGATCGGCGTCTACGTCTATCTGCGCAAGAACAGCGCCCAACAAACGGTCGCAACGAAGTAATACCACCGCCCGCCACCAGCAAGACGCTGTGAGGCAAAGTCGCCTAAGGACCCACCTTGGCTCGCAACTGAGGTAGCTTTTAAGCGATACTCACCCCATGGTTGAAATGGGGAAGATTGTCGGCGCAAACTTGGGCGCGCAGGTGGCAAGCTCTGACGCGCACCGCGAAGCCCAAAAGCACGCTCTCCCCACCCAAAAGCCCAGGCCTCGTGAGCTCTCCTGGTCGGGCGAAAATGCCTTGTGGAAACGCCTGGGCCGCGATGGCCTAAATAACCGCACCTTTACGGGGGCCGAAGCCGCGGCGTTGCGTCGCTATGCCAATAGCGCTGAGAACCGACCGCTGTCGGGGGTGCTGTTGCACCTGCTGTCCGAGCGAATCGACCCGACGCAAGCCAAGGGCAAGGTCGCCCATGACACGCTGGTGGAGCTGAAACTCCTGCATCCGTTTGTCGACCAGGTGTTAGAGCTGCTGCGCGCCTCCGGCCCCACCTACGACCTTGCCAACGTGCGCTTCCACTATTACGGCCACATGACCCGCGCGACGGTGTCGCTGTTCCAAATCTTGCGCGGCCTAAACCTGGGCGTGGGCTCTGCTACACGCACCTACTACAGCGGTACATATCCCGTCGAAATGGTGCTCGAACACCAGCTCTTTGCCGACCGTTTGGAAAGGCAACATGTAGAAGGGGTTGGCACAGAAATCATCAGCGACTCAAAAAAGCTGCGCACACACATCGTCAGTGAAGCCTATGCGGCGCGCGCGCGCGGCGAGCTCTTTGTCGTCGACCGGGGCGGCGACTTGGTGACGGGCGGTCCGTTGGGTGACGACGTGCTCACCATGATTCGCCAAGGTGACATCCGCTTCGTGATGCACAACACCAACGATCGCACGGCGTTGGATGCCTTCAAGGCCGAAACAGGTATTGAGCCCTGGATCGTAGATCTGGCCGGCAGCCGCATCAAAGCCCTCGAAGGTCGCGTGATTGGTGAGCAGTATGCGCTGCTCGCGCAACGTTTGGTCCGCACCAAGTGGCGCACCCGCATGGGAGATCTACCCGTGGTGGTTAAAGGCTTTGGACTGCTGGGCGCATCGGTGGTGCGAGCGCTACGTCGCCTCGGAATGCCGGCTAGCCAAATCACAGTCGTGGAGCCTCGCGAAGATCGACGCCTGCGCGCCGCCAAAATGGGCTGCACCGTGCTCGCCCAGGATGAGCGCCGCGACGTACCCAAGAGCGTGGTCTTTGTCGCCACTGCGGGCCTATGCATGGATGCCCACAACGTCGTGGAGTTTGCCAAAGAGACGATGGTGATCCCGCTCACCTCGGGTGGCAAAGGCGTGGATGTTGAATCGATCTTCGGCGCCCATGAAGGCAACTTGCGCATCACCGACAGCCGCAGCGGTGGCCACCGACGCCTAAGCGACGATTCGCAAATGTTCACCGATGTGGCTGCCACGCTGCCTGATAGCTCAGGCTCTCCGCGCACCGCACATCTCATCAACTGTGCCCGCCAGGCCGCAGAGCTCCCCTATCGCCTCTACCCGCTCAACCTGGTTGAAGCCCCGTGGGCCGACCGCTTTAGCGTCACCGCCAGTGCGGTCGCGCTGGCCGTATCAGCGGCAAAACAGATGCAAGCGCCAGGCACTGTGGCTCTGCCACGCACGCTGGAAACCCAGACGATTCGGCTGTTTCACAAGCACGGCCTCCACGAGCTGCGGGCCCTCGACGAAGGCGTTGAGCCGTGGTCTGGCCTCACCGTTCGCTCCGACGACCTCAGGGCTTTTACGCCTGCCGCCGCTCCCGCTCGGACCCGCTAACGTGACCTCTCGTCCGATGCTCTGGAGCCCAACGCGGAGCCTCATGCCGTCGTTGCCGAAGCGCGGCGACTGGGATGGCTTTGTGGCGCTGGCGCTCGACAACCTCGTACAGTTCCTTCTGATCGTAGGTCTGTGCCTAGGCGTGCTGCGCTTTCCTTCAGTGCTGGTCATGACGCGCGTGGCACCAGCGGCCGCGCTCGGGTTGGCCGTGGGCAGCTGCTATTTTGCCCGCGCAGCGCGACGTTGTGGCACCGCCGCCACCGCGTTGCCATTCGGTATCAGTACGATTGCCCTGTTTGCCAACGTCTTTCTGGTGATGCTTCCGGCTCGCGAAGCAGCCCTAGCTCTTGGCCACACGGTCGAAGATGCTGCGCTCGGCTCATGGCGCCTGGGCCTGGCCGTTGCCTTTTGCGTGGGCGTCGGGGTTGGGCTTGGCAGCTTCGTCGTGACCCGACTGCGGCGTGTCACCCCAGAGCCAGCGCTGCTCTCCACCCTGTCAGGGATGGCACTCTGTTTTATCGCGGGCGAATTTGCAGCCCGAGCCTTTGCAAATCCCCTCGTGGCGCTCTTACCGTTCGGCATTGTCTTGTGTTGTTACGCCGCCGGGCATCGCGCGCCCTGGGGAGCTCCGGCAGGTGCGTGGGCGTTGCTGACAGGCACCGCAGCAGCGTGGCTCTTGGCGCTGTCGGGTGCCCCCTCGCCCCTTCATGTCGACAATCTAGCGTCGGCACTCACCGAGGCGCAGCTAGCGCTCCCGAGCCTTGCACTTGCCGATTTATGGCACGGCCTGACGACGCCTGAGCTCGCCGGTTACCTGGTGCCGGTGGCGTTACCCCTGGTGATTGCCAATGTCTTGGGCTCGCTGCAAAATCTCGCCTCGGCGGCCCGAGCCGGAGATGACTACCCCGCACAGCCCTCCCTGCTTGCGAGTGGCCTGTGCACGATGCTCTCGGCGACCTTGGGCTCGGGCTTTCCCAACACGATCTATATCGGGCATCCAGGCTGGAAGGGCTTCGGCGCTCGCGCCAGCTATGCTGAACTGAATGGTTTGTTCTTCGTACTGATAACCTTTGCCGGATTGCTGCCGCTCGTAACCGCAGTGATCCCGCTGGAGGCCGGTTTCGGCTTGATGGTCTGGATCGGCATCAGCGTCGCGGCCCAATCCCTCCAGGGTGCAAGCCGCGGCGAGGCGCTGGCGGTCGTCGTGGGCATCATTCCGGTTGTCATTGCCTGGGCAACCTCGCTGCTGAGTCGCGCCGTCACCCTCGCGCAACATGCCGTCGCCCCACAGCTTCCTGACACGCAAGCCTTCGCGGCCTTTATTGTGATCGCCAATGCCGAAATGCCGTTGCCGGGACTTGTCGCATTGGCACAGGGGTTTATGCTGACCGGCATCATCTGGGCCGCGGCGCTGCTCTACTGCGAGCGTCAGCAATTTCGCCGTGCCGCTGGGTGGCTTGGGCTGGGTGCTGCCTTGGCCTTCTTTGGATTTGTCCATGCTGGCAGCTTAGGCCCAGGCGGCCCGATCACCGCGCTCGGGCTCGGGTCCGGTTGGCGTTGGGCTTTAGGCTATGGCTTGTGTGCGCTCTTTTGCCTGACGTTGGAACGTGGCAAGGTCGCCGAACCATCGACGTAGATACCGAGGCGCTGCGATCCTGATGATCTCCATGGAAGCAAAGAAGCACATTCAAGCGCAGCTCGCGGCGCACCCATTGTTCGAAACTTTGCCGTCAACCGTGCATACGGAGCTCGTAGCCCGTGCAGCCCTGTTCTTTCTCGAA
The DNA here is from genome assembly GCA_022703175.1 of Myxococcota bacterium. Lineage (GTDB taxonomy): Bacteria > Myxococcota > XYA12-FULL-58-9 > XYA12-FULL-58-9 > XYA12-FULL-58-9 > JACRCV01. Next base: position 11,535 of record JAKLEG010000066.1, read on the forward strand.
CCGGGTGAGATCCTTTATGCCTCCGGAACCTCTGCCAATCGGGTGTTCGTGGTGGTCGAAGGTGCACTACAAATTGAGTACCCCGATCCTGGTGCCACCCGCGGGCGCGTCGCGGCCATCCTGACGGCGCCGTGCTTTTTAGGAGAGGCGCAGGTGATGCATCAAAAACGCTGGAGCGGTACCGGCGTGGCGGTGACCAACCTCGTCGCAATCGGTGTCACGCGCGAACAACTTGAAGCGTTGATCTTAGAGCACCCAAGCTTCGCGCTAGAGCTGTATCGCGAGATCACCCAGCGCTTCTTACGCGCCATCGAGTCTTGGAAAGCCAGCCCGTCACGTCGCCCCGAAGAAGCGCTGGCGCGCTACCTGGTAGGTTATTTACGTGTGGTCGAAGCCACCACCACGTTAGCGCTCAACCAAGCAGACTTGGGTCGCGCCACGGGGCTCTGCCGCGAGACTGTGAATCGCCTATTGAAACGCTGGAGCCGAACCGGCGTGTTGGCCGTCAACCCGAAGGGTCTCACCAAAATTCGACGCGCCAAACTCCGCAAGCTGATGGGCGCTCAAGACTCTGAAGACCTCACCCAGGGCCTTGAAGCGCGCCTGTCACCCGAAATGCGCTTGGGCTAGCTGATGAAATAAAGGTGGGCGGGTCGCGAGCAGCTGCGAGGTTGTCAGGCTGATTTCCGCAGGCATGCGATTGGGAGATACGGGCGCCGCGGGTTTCCTGAGATGGGTCAACGCTCGTTGCACTGATTTCTCTGCCACCCCCAAGAGTCTCGAAAGATAGGCCAACTGTTCCGTGGAGCTGGCGTCAAAGGCTGTACGCTGGATGGCGGTCAGAAGCCGTGCAAGACGCTGCTCCAAGGGCTGCCCTGTCCACTCACTGATCCCAACACAGCACGCGTAACGTGCCGCCAAATCTAGGCTAATGCCGACGTGCAGCTCCGCACTTGCATGCCATTCACGAAGAAATTGCTCACCAGGCCAGACCAGCATCCGGCCTGCGGTGACAAATTCGTACGTCTCACGCGCCGTTGCCCGCAACAGGAGGTCTCGGTCACCGAACAGTGCCGGTCCACGCAACAACAGCGACGTGCGACCGGTCGCAGAGTCACTCACGAACGCCCGGAGCTCACCGTCGAGCAGCAAGTACAGGGCATCGCTAGGATCCTCGGCATGAAAAACTGTCTGCCAACGCTTCGCGCGCACCGCGTTGCCGCGATGATTTTCCCAGAGTTCATCCAGGTTGATGCCGGGCAGCCATAGCTGCCTCAAAGTCGTGAGGATCTCGCTCATGGACTCGGTCGTGGGGTGCCGGATATTGACGCCACGGCGATGAACTTACCACAGGCCGTGCTGCACCGCTCAAGCTTCACTTATAATTGCAACCGAACTTCTAGTGGCGCCTGCTGTTGATGCTTGGATGTCACGCGGATCGGGATGATTTTTTCGCGGGCATCCATGCCGCGATCTTCTTCGACCACTCGTAAGCGGTGCTTACCACAAGGCACGCGGTAGCCAATAAGAGGCGCGTAACCCGCTACTTCGCCGTCCACAAAGATCCGCGCGGCACGCACGCCGTCCACCTTCACGTTCATGAATCCGACTTTGGCAGCAGTCGCATGTCGTCGCGTGCCTTTGGCCGTCCCCGAGGCTCGCGACTCGTCGCCAGAAAAATCGGCGTCCTGATCATCACCGACGTGGGGCCCTAGCACTTGTTGCTGTGCCTCACGCACCGCTTCGGCCAACGCTAACGCCGCCGGCGCTTCGACGTTGGCAGGAGCCTGCGTGGTCGCCACGGGAGTCAAAACGGTTGGCGCCGCAGCCTGCGCGGTGGTCTGCCACGCCAATGACAGCTTGCCCTGCAACTCACGAACGCTCACGGCTGAGGCGAGCCCCTTGCCCGGCATCATCATGAGCTGCGCGATAACGGCCGCTAATACCATCACCGTAGCGACCAAAAGCATGTTAACGATAAACCGCGGTGATGTGCGCGGCGCTGGCATAGGCCGCGGCAGCTCGGGTTCGCTCGGAACAGTGATGGACGGAATCTGCGACATCGGTGGCAGTTTTGGTAACACCATGGCCTGCGTTGCTTGTTCGTACGGATCTCCTTGCGGCACAGCAAAGGCCGGCGGTGCGAGGTCTGGCAGGTCAGCAGCACATTGGAAGATCTGCGTCTTGGCGCTGTTGGCCCAACGCAAACCTGAACTGCTACAATCGGCCAGCGTGATCTTGGCCTCACGGGGCAACCGCTCGGCCAGCGCGGCGACTTCGTCACTGTAGAGACTCTGCATGAAAGCCCGCGCTTGACGCGCACCAAACAGGCTCTTGTCTTCAATCAGAAAGGGAGCCAACGCTTCGGCGAACTCACTCGACCAGGCATAGCGGTCGGTGGCTTGCTTGCCCAACGCGCAACGCAAAATGGTGTCGAGCTCCTCTGACAAGCCTGTGCGGGTCTCGGCCAACGCCGGCACGTGCGCAGCGCGGACGCGGTCGAGCGTGGAGATATCGTCTTGCCCTTGAAACAGACGCTTGCCCGTGAGTGTTTCGTAGAACACCGCCCCCAACGCAAAGATGTCGGCGCGGTGATCGACGACGTCGCCGGTGACCTGCTCGGGTGCCAAGTAGGAAAACTTGCCCTTGATGACGCCAGCCTTGGTCTTGGTGTCCCGGATTTCGGCCTTGGCGATGCCAAAGTCCACCACCTTCACTTCGCCATCGTAGCTTATAAGAATATTTTGGGGGCTGACGTCCCGATGCACCAAGCTCAACGGTTTGCCATCCACATCGGCCTTGCGGTGCGCGAAGTCGAGCGCATCTGCGGTTTTGTGCATCACATAGGCGGCAAACCCTACCGGGATAGGCTGGCGCTTGGCTGTTGCGCGGCGGATCAGGTCGCGCAGATCGCGACCGTTCACGAGCTCCATTGCGATGTAGAGCTGTTGGTCAACGCGCCCGAGTTCGTAGATTTGCGCGATATTAGCGTGCGACAGCTGTGCGGCTAGCTTCGCCTCATCGACGAACATCGTGGTGAACTCGCGGTCTTCGTGCAGCTCGGGCAGGATGCACTTGATCGCAACCGAGCGTTGAAACTGCTCTGCGCCGGTCATCTTGGCCCGATAGACTTCGGCCATCCCGCCGGTGTTGATCAGATCCAAAAGCAGATACTTGCCAAAGGGACAGGGAAAACGGTGGAAGCCCATGTCAGCCTCCTTGGCCGTCTTGCGCGCGTATTGAGTTCACCGTGCCATTCAAGGGCGGCATCGGAGAGCACGAGCTGCTGAGCTGCTGCTGACCCGTTCTACGCGAGAGCTTGGTGACTGACATCGTGGACCCCATTCCATTGGTACTGCGCGGCGACTATGCGGCGTGGAATTGGGGCTGACAACGCGCGGCCAGAACAGCGAGTGGCAGCGCCGAGTGATCACGATCACAGCAGACGTGGGAAAGGTTGTTCGGACAGGCCTCTGCTAGCGGACGCGTAGATCCCAAACGTCGCGCGTGGTTCCCATTTTGGCGGCCTTGGCGTGGGTCTTGTAGGCCGACATCACCGCATGTCGGAGCACATCCTCCACGTCTGCCTTCATCGGGAACAGCGCCAACGACAATGTGCGGCGCTCTCGGTCGACATGCAACGTCAGGTGGCCAGCCTCACTGGCTCCGTGAATCACCGTCCACTCTTGACCCAGCAGGTGCGCGCGCTCGACGAACTTGAACGCGGTGTTTTGCTCAACAACGTCGAAGATCATGTCTAAGAACAGCGGCCGAGCATACTTGGGCTCTTCGATTTCGTCATAGTGCGCAACGAAAATCGGCGGGCGCTGATAGAATTGCTCGGCGTACAAGTTGAGCGGCACGCAAAACTCATCGGGTGAGTGCTTAATCACGGTCTCGGAGGTGCGACGAATCTCCACCCAGTCGCTCTCGTAGGGGTGAATCTTCATATACTGCGAGTAGTAGCGGTTGTGCCGACGATGCCACGCCTCAATCGGAAAATGCATCTCTTGGGCAACCGCCCGGAAGAGGCGCTCGGTGGGCCCATACACGGCGACATACCCGGGGCTGCCCGGCGGCACCAAGGCCAGCGCTCGCGACAAGAAGATCTCAAAGCAATCGCGATTGGACATCGGGTCGGTCAAGAACAGGTCATAACTCTGCCGCTCAGAGGCATCGAGCGGATCGCGCAGATCCTTCTCCACGACCGTCACGTTGAGTCCAAGCGTCGTCGAAGTGCTGCGCAGGAAATTGAGCAAGAAGTCGTCAATATCAAACACCGTGACATCGTGCCCCAGTGCCGCAAGCGCGATCGACACCAGATCGTCGTCGCCGACGCACAACACACGCTTCTTGCCCACCTCTAGGGCATCTCCGACACGCAGCGCCCGACGCAACGAGGTTTCAGGCAACGTCGGGCACTGGCCAACCCGAGTAAAGAAGCGCTTGCGACGCGCATGAGCATCGAGCGTGAGCCTATAGGCGCGTTTGGCCCGCTCGCTAAGCGCGCTGCTGTAGCTGGACAGAAACAACTGATCCAACGCCCCCAGCCGCTCGTGCAAAAGCGCGTCGACCGTCGCGGGGCCTTCAGCCAACACCCCCTCAGCCAACAATCGTGGGATGAAGGACTCGTAGCCTTCGCCAGTCCAGCCAAGGGATATCTTTTCGAGCGGCTCGATGAAGCGAAAATCGATCTGGATCTCTTGATCGTGCTTCAGGTCGCACAACTCTGTCATGCGACTGCCGATGCCCAACACGATGCCGTCCCCCAGGTGATACAGTGGTTTGTCCGTCATCGGGCCCTCAACCAAACAGGTGTTGCGCTGACATGCGTCGGGTTCTAAGCGGCCGCACCCGGGTCATCTCATCCCCAAGCGCGTGCAATGCAGCCCACAGGGCTACATATTCTAACTCTGCCGAAAACGGCAGCAGTGAGATCAACAAGTGCGCCTCTTCACGGCGCAGCTCAGCGGTCAGCCCATGCCCGGCAGTGTCATACCAACACAACACCTGATGCCCAGAGGTGTGCTGCAGCGAACGCGTCTGCTCGGCCAAAGGTGCGGCCGCTGCCAACAGTGCCGCGAAGCGTTCGAGCGGCGTGTCGCTTAGTTTTTCGGCCGCCAAATTATCTAGGTCCAAAACACCATAAGGCGCCTGGCGAATGGCGTCAGCAGCATCGGCAGCAAGCGATGGCAACACAAGATTGGCCGAACGCTCACAGAGCCACATATCTTGGCCACCATCCACCACGAACGGCCCAGGCACGAGCCACTGGTCGATTTCGCGCTCGTAGTGTGTAGGGCGCAAACCGAGCCCCGTAAGCGTATCAATCAGCCATTCCTCCCACGGCAAGCGCAACCGACAAGCCAACGTGCCACCGACGCGGGTGTGCGCCAATGCCAACGCCAGCTCGGCGTGCGCCTCGGCGGGTGGACCACTTTGAAATACCGTGACGTCGAAATCACCCTGCACCTGGGCGGGCTCGGTGACGATCGTCAAACGCTCGGTGAGGCCGGCACGTTCGGCCTCGTGACGAATCCACGCGTGGTGGAATGCATCGGTGTGACTCACCACCACATCGCAATGATGCGCCAACAACACGCCGAGACAATCCACATCGCCCATCAGCCAGACGCGTTTGGGCTGCGCCTGCAACAGCAAGTTAGCACGCCGTAAGGTGGAGCTCGGTAACGTCGGCCGCATTCCATGAGGCAAAGTCCAACCAGGACGGCGACTGTGAAGTGCAGTGACTTCGGCCAAGGATTGCCGGTGCTGTGCCGTAAATCCAGGGAGCCAGCCGGTGCATCTCTCATCCCAGGTGCTCAAGCGCGCCTTCAGGGTGGCGTCTTCTTGATCCTGCGGCCTCACGAGCGCCGCCAATTCTATAAGAGAGGCAACGCGTGGAGGAGCACTGGCGGACAATTCCACCGCGGTACGTGGCCAAAGACAAATAGACTGACCGGTTTCGCTAGCAACCATGGCGGGAGCCTAGCGGAGCTCCGAGTTGGGTACCAGATCATGACGCGCTCCGCTCAGGATGGCGCCATCAACGGAATGACAGGCTGTCGGTGAGAGCTGGTGTCGGACGCTTACGGTGTCGTCGGCGCCGTTTCATTCAGTCGCGCCCAGATCGCTTCGATGATG
>JAKLEG010000660.1 GCA_022703175.1 Myxococcota bacterium
TCACCGAGAGCAAAAGCATCACGAAGGTGCCGATTCTCGGACATATTCCGATCATTGGCGAGTTGTTCAAGAGCCGGCAATTCCAAGACAACCAGACGGAGCTGGCGGTGTTTGTAACACCTCGGCTGGTCGATCCACTTTCGTCGCGAGTCAAAGAGCTCTCCACCCACATGCGCCGCCGCTACGAAGAAGCGCGCGAGGATGTTGGGTTCGGGCTGTTCGACTGATGGCGGCCCGTGTTGGGCCAAGGAGTGCTGACGCATGTTCACGGTGACCATCCACGAGAAGGGCGGCAGCGCCACCGTCCGTGAATTCGACCAACCGGAGGTCACGATCGGTCGTATCCAGGGGAACGATATCGTTCTGCCCAAGAGCAACATCTCAAAGCGCCACGCGCGCATCGTAAATAACAGTGGCTCGTTTGTCGTGGTGGACGCCAAAAGCACCAACGGCACCTACGTCAATGGCAAGCGCATCGATGCACCGTATGACCTAAGGCTCGGCGACAAGGTGTTCATCGGCGATTTCACTTTGGAAATCGAAGCTCAAGGCGCCAAAGCCGCCGCGTCCAAACCCGCCAAGGCCGCACCGCCTCCCCCTCCCCCACCGCCGGTTGAACCCAAAGAGCCAATCATGCCGGCACCCAGCAAGGACAAGGCCCCCGGTAAAGGCAAAGAGGGTCTGTTGGCCGACGACGAGTGGGGCGCAGGTTCGGACCTACAAAAAGAATGGGCCGACGACTGGGCCGAAGAAAAGGAGGAAGGCACCGCATCTGAAGATTCCGATGGCGTCTTCAAGAACCCGCTCGATAAGCGCGCCAAAGGCTCGGTGGAAGAGCCGGTGATGCTCAAACAGAAGGAGCGCGCTCACGAGCCGGAGTCCCCCGCGCCGCCCAGCCGCAGCTCCGGAGAGGAGCGGCCCACCGTCGCCCCGAAACGTCGCCCCGCCGCCGAACCGCCGAGCGATGCACTCGCCAATGCGTTGCGCCAGGTCCACGAACGGCTATTGCGCTCGCTGGACTTGCGCCGCATGAACGTCGAGCGGATGAACGACGACGAGCTGCGCCGCCACACCCGCGATGCCGTTTTGGAGATCGTCGCGGCGATGCGCAAAGAAGGTGCGCTACCAGCAGGCACCGACAATGACGCTTTGGTTGAGAGCGTTTTGGATGAAGCCTTGGGCCTAGGCCCGCTCGAAGAGCTGTTGGCCGACGACTCGGTCAACGAAATCCTGGTGAACGGCGCCTCCAAGGTCTACGTGGAACGCCACGGCAAGCTTACGCGCGTAGACAAAAGCTTTTCCAGCGACCAAGCGGTGCTGGGCGTCATCGAGCGCATTGTGGCACCTATTGGTAGGCGTATCGACGAATCCTCACCGATGGTGGATGCGCGACTCAAAGATGGCTCGCGCGTGAACGCCATCATCCCGCCCCTATCGATCACAGGCCCTTGCCTTTCGATTCGCCGCTTCACCCGCGAACCGCTGCAAGTAGACGACCTGGTAGGCTTTGGCACGCTGACCGCAGATATCGCGGAGTTTCTCGAAAGCTGCGTAAAGGCGCGCAAGAACATTTTGATCTCGGGTGGTACTGGCAGCGGCAAAACCACGATGCTGAACGTTCTATCTGGCTACATCCCCAGCGAGGAGCGCATCATCACCATTGAGGATGCGGCCGAATTGAAGCTGGATCAGGAACACGTGGTGCGCCTGGAAGCGCGGCCTCCCAATATCGAAGGCAAAGGTGCGATTTCGATTCGCGATTTGGTGCGCAACGCCCTGCGTATGCGCCCTGATCGGATCGTCGTTGGCGAGTGCCGCGGCGGCGAAGCCTTGGACATGCTGCAGGCGATGAACACTGGCCACGAGGGCTCGCTCACCACCGTGCACGCCAACGGCCCCCGTGAGGCCTTGAGTCGCCTTGAGACGATGGTGCTGATGAGCGGCATGGAGTTGCCGATCCGTGCGATTCGCGACCAGGTGGCCAGCGCCGTCAATGTTGTCGTGCAGATCGCACGTCTCGCCGACGGCACCCGTCGCATCACTCACATCAGCGAGATCACCGGCATGGAAGGTGACATCATCAGCATGCAGGAGATCTTTAAATTTGAGCAGCAAGGCTTCGACGCCAAGGGCCGCGTGACAGGCTCGCACCGCGCCACTGGCTTCGTACCTAAGTTCTATGAAACGCTAAAGGCGCGCGGCTTGAAAACCAACATGAGCCTGTTCCAAACCCGCTAACCGTAGGCCCTGGGGCTTAGGAACGGTCGCATGCCGCAGCTCGTGATTCGAGACCCCAAAGGCACCGAGCAACGACTGCCTCTCGAACGTTCCGAGTACGTCTTGGGGCGGGATCCGGGCACCGATCTCCAGCTCAACGACAAGAAGGTGTCACGCCGGCATGCGCGGCTTTTTGCCAAGGGACCCGACTATTGGATCGAAGACCTGGGCAGCGCCAACGGGGTCCTGCACGCGGGCAAACCGATTCGTGGCGCCTTGCGCCTTGCCCCTGACATCGTCGTTGATGTCGGCGGATTTGTGCTGCGTTTCGATCCGGACACTGTCAGTGCCTCCAGTCCGGTCGCGGTGGCAGCGCCGGTGCCCGCAGCACGGGATGCCGCACACCCCGAGACCGGCTTTTCGTTGTTGGGGCGTACCGCACCGTATTTGGAGCAGTACTTCGTATTGCCCCAGGGCAGCCTGGATGTGGGTCGCACCGAAGCCAATGCGCTCGCTATTCCAGACCCATCAGTCTCCCGACGCCACGCACGCTTGGAGGTCACCGCCGCGGGCGTCCTGGTCGAAGATCTGGAATCGGCCAACGGTACGTTTGTAAATAACACAAAGGTAGGCCGCCGCGAGTTGCGCATCGGCGACCGCGTACGCTTTGGCAGCGTCGAGTTTGAGTTTTTACGCCAAGGCCAGGTGGCGGGTCTGAGCACGCTTGTGCGCTTGTGGAATCGTCTGTGGCACCTCGACCGCCCGATGCAGATTGCCTTCGTGATTGGTCTGATGGCCGCCTTCCTGCTGACCGCGACCGCCATCCTGACGGTGGCGGTCAGCAGGAAGGCGGCCATCAGACCAATC
>JAKLEG010000661.1 GCA_022703175.1 Myxococcota bacterium
CACCGACCAGTAATGACCCGCCCCGAGCGGCAGCGACGAGACGACGCTCAAGAGACTCCGCACGGCCACCGGCAGAAAACGGGCACGCCGTCCGTCGTCGCCGACCAACATGGTTTTGGCAAACCACCGCCCTACGGTGCGCCCCGCCAACAACCCGCCCACAAGCTCATGGAGCAGGTTAAACACGAACGCTGCGAGAATCCCAGCCAGGGCTGCCCGCGGATGCAGGTTGACCCATTCGGCCACGTAATCAGCCAACCACACCCCGCGGGCCGTAAATACCACAGCATCCGCCGCACCCCATAAGAGCGCGGTCAGAGCGCCAACACTTAGCGCCAAGACCAAGTCGAGCGCCCGCCCACCCCACAACCGCAGGCCTGAGGCCGGCTCGGCCAAGACCTCGAATTCCAATGCCGGGGCCTTGGTTCCGGACGGCAGCTCAATAGGCAACGGCGCGGGCGAAAGATCGGCGGCCACGGGCAGCGCAGGCGGCGGCACCGCGTCGGTAGGTAACACAGGCTTGGGTGCAGGCTTCGCAGGCAGTGCTACTGGCGTCGACGTCGGGGCCGGCTCCCTCACAGGAGCCAACTCGGCCCGAGGCTCAACCGGCGTCACATCCAAATCCAACGCCGCGATCGGCGGACGTGGGGGCGAAACGGGCGCACGTCGCTCCACATCGATGGAGGGCTGTAACATGACAACGGATGGAGCGGCCATCGGCGCGGCCACAGGTGCTTCTCGCACCGGTGGAAGCACCCCCACCGTCTCGGTAGGCTTCAACGGCCGCTCACAACGTCCGCAATACGCGGAGATGGAGAAGTTGATAAATCCACAATGCGAACAGGTGATTCGATTCATGCCACGCTCACACCCAGGCCTAACGCCATCGCTGCCGCCGTCACGGCGGCCGTTTCGACCCGCAAGATATTGAGATTCAAGCTTACGCGCGCGACATCTCTGGCCTCGGCGTCTTGAAGCTCGGCTGCGGTAAAGCCACCTTCGGGTCCAATGGCCAAGAGCAGCGAGCGCGGGCGATGTTCGACCACCCAGGGCAACAGCGGCTCCCCAGCAGCGTCACCTAACAAACGGTGATCTGCAGTGAACGTCAAGAACTCCTTGAGGGACATCGGCCCAACCAACTCCGGGAGCCCTACCCGGCGAGATTGCTGGGCGGCGGCCGTGGCCACGCGTGCCCAGCGCTCATGACGCTGACCCGCTGCTTCGGTGCGTACAACGCTCCTTTCACAATGCAGCCAGGCGATGCGCGCCACCCCCAACTCAGTCAGCTTCTCGACGGCCCAGTCGCTGCGCTCACCTTTGGGAATTGCCAACCCCATGCTCAGGCACACCGCGGGCGGCGGACGTGCCGACGACGCTTCCAGCTCCAAGCAGACCCCAGTGTGGGTCACGACTGTGACGTGCGCCCGCGCTTCCAACCCCGCGGCATCAAACACCGTCAATGCTTGCCCCACCGAAAGCCGCAGCACGTGGGTCACGTAGTGACTCTGCTCGGGCCCAAGGGTCAGCGTGGATCCTGTAACAGTCGGCACGGCCAAGCGGCAAAGCGTCTTGCGGTCGGTGGGCTTGTTAGGGTGCATCATGGGTCGGTGGCGGGGTGGGCGGACCGGGGCGCCGGGTTTCGACAATCACAAACTCGACACGCCGATTGTGCGCGCGACCTGCCGCGGTGTTGTTGGAATCAATCGGCATCGTTTCGCCAAAGCCCTGGGCTTCCAGAATCTCCTTGGCGACCCCTTGGGTCACGAGGTAGCGCCTTACCGCGTCGGCACGGTCTTGGCTCAGGTACAGGTTGTCATCTTCCGGACCCCGGTCATCGGTGTGGCCCTCAATGCGAATCTTGCGGATCTCCGGATGTGCCAAGATCTGCAGGGCCACCTGCGCTAGCAGTGGCATCGATTCCGCTTTGATCGTGGACCTGCCGGTTTCAAACAACACCGTCTCCCGAATATCGATGCGCGTCTCGGGCACGTACTCGGTTTTAGCTTCGCCTGCGTCGGGGCAACCATCCGCATCGTTTACACCGTTGATGGTCTCCTTTTCCTTGGGGCACAAGTCGCGCTCGTTGGGCACGCCATCGTGATCATGGTCGTTGTCGGGACAGCCGTCGTCGTCCTCAACACCATCAAAGTCCTCAGGCAGATTCGGGCATTCATCTTCCCGATCCACCAAGCCATCACCATCACTGTCGAGCGGTGGACCGCCAGGGCAACCATCCCCGTCGGCCTCCTCGGTGCGCTCCTCAGCCACGAGCGGACACTTGTCGTCACGGTCGGGGATTTCGTCGCCATCGTTATCCAAATCCGGACAGCCATCGATGTCGGCGAACTGGTCGTAGTCCTCTTGCTCGGAAGGGCAATCGTCGCCGAGGTCGGCGATACCATCACCATCGGTGTCGATCGGAACGGGCGCATAGGCCACGCCGAAAAGTACACGCACCGCTGGCGTCCCTAAACCACGACTCAATCCGGCACCCAACCCCGCGGTCATCAACCAATCGCCCATGACGCGGATGCGCGCCCCGCCCAACACCTCCGCCGACAACAGCCCCTTGCCCGTGAGCGGATGTGCGGCCGCAAAACCCGTGGCCAACTCGGCCAACGCGGTGACCGGCAGCCCGGATCCTTCCAGGTTTAGGTCGGCGCCCAGTCGGCTCTCGATCTCGTCGGCGACCGCGACGCCCGCCAACGTACTATTCTTGCGAAAGCGATAGCCAAGGTTGGCCACGCCCCGCATCGGCCCCCACGGTAACGTCGCAACCACCTTGGGGCGAAACGCCGCGCCCTCATCGCCTGTAAGCAGGTCGGCATTCCCCGTGGGCAAGGTGACCTCGGGCACGAACGCCAAGCCCCAACCGAACGAGCGCTCAGGCACAAGATAAATCCTTGGAATTACTCGAAAATCACCCCATCCTGCGCCGCTTAGGTCGCCCAGCTCCGCCGAGCTCTGGCCGCGTTGTGTAAGCACCAAAGGTAGCACCACCCCCACGTCCACGAGCCGCAGCACGCCAATCCCAAGCGCCAGATCGACGATGCCTTGGTGACGAATCGCG
>JAKLEG010000662.1 GCA_022703175.1 Myxococcota bacterium
CGAGCCAGTAATCGTGGCGCCATCCACAGTGACTGCATAAAATTCCCGCACACCGGGGGTCAGGTTGGTCATGTGACCTAGAAAAAGATGTTCATTTTCCGCGGCGCTGTTCTCGGTGACGGTGAGGTTGCCTGTTGTGACGTCGGGGTTTTCGCCCCATGCGAGGGTCACAGGCGCGGTGGGTGTGCTGTCTGTTTGCCATTGGAGTGCGAGCTCCGTCGGGGTGTCACCTAGGACTAGGTGTGGCGCCTTGCGAAACTGCGCGGCGGTTGCCCAGGCGCTCGCGAGCGTCACCAGCAGCGCGAGGCCCCAGGGCGGGAGGTAGGTGAAGCAAGTGAGTGCGCGCATCGTAACAAACTAACTAGCCCAACGCGGTCGCTCCAGCTAGGGTCGCGGCCATGGTGACGCTTGTTTCTCGCACGCAGCCGCTGCCGCAACCGATCGACGCGGTGATCTTCGATTTGGACGGTACGCTGGTCGACTCCAGTGTTGATCTCCAGGCCGCTGTCAATCGCGCTTTGGCGGAGCATAGGCTGCCCGCTTGCACGCACGCGCAGATCTTGGCGGCCATCGGCGATGGGGCCCGCACGCTCATCGAACGTGCGATGCCGGTGGGACGTCAGAGTCTGGTGAACGAGGTGCATGCGAGCTTCAATCGGCACTATGAAGCCTGCTTGTTGGACGCGACGCGACCCTATGCGGGCATCACTGACCTGCTGCAGAGCTTGACCATGCCGTTGTTGGTCGTCAGCAACAAGCCTGAGAGGTACTGTCGCCAGATCCTCGCGGGGTTGGGCTTAGCCGAGCGATTCTGCGGCATTTGGGGGGGCGACAGTCTGTCCGTGCGCAAGCCCGACCCAGACAGCTTGCGGGAGCCTCTGCAGATCTTGGGCCTCGCACCAACGCAGGCGTTGATGGTGGGCGATGGGGCGCAAGACGTGCGCGCGGCGCAGGGCGCAGGGCTCAATTGCTGCGGGGTGCTGTGGGGTTTTCGCACGCAGCAGGAGTTGGAAGCGAGCGGTGTTCGCTGGCTTGCGGCGAGCCCTGCGGACCTATTGGCGGCGCTGGCCCCTAGTTCGCGCTGAATGGGTCGGAGATAAAACGTCTTGCCACGATGCACGTGCCGAGGCCGGGTGTGGTGTGCACGACAAAACCGTCCATGAGGCGTCGACATCCCAACAACCCAAGGCCCAAACCGGTTTGGGAGCGGTAGCGACCTGCTAGGATTTCGTTCAGGTTGGCGATGCCGGGGCCGTGGTCGGTTACGCGCACCTCGATGCCTAAGGGAGAGGTGAGTGGTCGCAACTCCAACTCGCCGTGATCGGCGTATTGTCGAACGTTGCGTACGAGTTCGGAGGTCACCGTCGCAATTTGCGTCGGCACCGGATGAGGGAACTGCAATCCCTCGGCCAGCATGCGTGCCAAGGCTCGGGCACGTTCAATATCCTCATCGACGTTGATGGTCAGGCGACAGTGCGGACGACTCGGCGCTGAGTTTGTGGCAGCGCTCGCTGTTCTGTGGAGGAGTCGCTGCAGGCCGGCGGTGGATTCTTTGTGCCATCGGCCCCATAGACTACCGCCGGGGTAGCCCCGCGTTCCGGAACTTCTCGACCGACTCCACGTGCTGTTCACTGCGTTTCCTAGAGGATGCCATTTTTAGGGACGTACGATCTTGGCTGCCTAACATACGGACTTCGACGGCGGTAGCCAAAAAGCACGGCGCAGCGGTGGGGGCAGGCGGTAGTGTCGACCTACTAGCGGGCGAAAGCCTCGACGACCGGCAGCTCCAGGGCCTGTTTGTCCAAACCGAGCCAATAGCCGAGGGCGACACTTACGCCGATGAAAGTCGTGTCGAAGCTGTCGCCGGGAATATGGCGGAGCTCAATCGCCGGCGTTACGGCCAGGCCGCCGCTGCCTACGGTGTAAAATGGGAAGAGTTCGTAACTGAGGCTGGTGGTGTAGTACGCACCTCCAGCCGCGCGCATTCCTTCGAGTTTTTTAGTGGTGTCCTTGGCGCTTACGTAGCCCATGCCTGCCCCGGCGCGCACAACGAGATGTTCAAGTGGCTGCAGCTGCAGCTCCATTGCCAGTCCGGCCATCGACTCCGTGAACCGCCGGTTGCCGCCGCTGCCAACGTCAACGGTCATGCCGAGTCCGAACCAATGGTTCACAGCTTCGGCAAGTCGTAACGTTATCACCGCATCGCGGACGCTGATGGCTCCGATGTCTTCATCGTTGTGGCGACCGCCCCAGAGTCCGGCGCTCGCGCCTAGGTAGTATCCCTGACGTGCCTGCGGGAGCACCAATGCCTCGGCGTAGCTGGTGTCTGGGATCAGGGGCACGAAGGCCCCGAGAAAGGCGATGAGGGTTATGCGTCGCATGGGTTTCGTCATGGTGGTCATTCCTTCTGCCTAGAACTCGGCGCGGATGCCGATGATGCTCATCAGGGGCACGCCGCTCGCGGGTTGGCGGTCGCGGTAGTCAGCGCTGTAGGCGTAGGCCTCGGCATTTTTCCGGTTCGTCACATTCTGAATGTCCATGTAAGCGGTGAGCAGGTAGCTATCGAAGACCCAATGTTTGTCCACGCGCAGGTCCAGCTGTTGGAAGTTGGGCAGGCGGTCGGAGTTGTAGCGACCACTCACCGGCAGGTAGGCGTCGGCATCGGCATCATAGACGCCTCCGGTAAAGGGCGTGTCGGGATTGCCACTCACGAGGCGCCACCGCATGCCAACTTCCCAGTTGTGCGGTAGTCGATAGTTACCCAGCACGGTCAAGATGTGCGTCTGGTCGTAGTCGAACTGCCGATAGCCTTTGATACCAGGGTCGTGGCGTTCGGCGCGGGAGAGCGTGTAAGCGATCCATCCGAAGAAGTTGTGCGCGAAGTCATGTCGAACCAGGAGGTCGATGCCGTACACCCGTCCTTTGCCGTGGCTGTTGTAGACCTCCGGGACCCATCGGCCATCGCGTTCGATGAGCGCGTCGCTTTTGGCGACCAGGTGCGACATCGTCTTGTAGAAGGCCGTCGCGTCTACGGTTAACTGTGGCAGTGGCTTGTATT
>JAKLEG010000663.1 GCA_022703175.1 Myxococcota bacterium
GGTGGTGGCGGGCCTGGTTGCGTCCGCAACCCCGCCGTCATCTGAGGCTATGTCTTCGACGCGGGATCTTGCTGCGGAACCGGTCAAAGTCGCGCCGCTGGCGTTGATCCGTCGCCAGATCGAGGCCGGAGCCGTTGCGAAGGCACGGCGTATGATTGAGTCAGCGCGGCGCTACGCCAATCGCCGCGATCAGGCCGAATTGGCGCTTTTGGATGCCGAGGCCTCGCTTGCAGAGCGGCGGATTCCTGATGCACTCGCTGCCTATCTTGCCGTCGCGAAGGAGTATATCGGCACGCCTCAGGCCGAGACCGCGCTCTTCGCCGCGGCCCAAGTTGCCATGCAGCATAGGGGCGCCGGCAGCAACCCGGCCGATCTTTTGTCTCGTTACCTGCGTCACTACCCCAAAGGACAATACGCCGAGGACGCACGCGCGCTTCTTGTGCGCCTGCAATCGGTCCAGGGGGCGTCCCATTAACCCGCGTCATCTTTTCTGTCTGGTTGCCCTCGTGAGCAGTCTGCCCGCGTGCGCTCGATCGCTTTATCTATTCCCCGAAGCCGCGTTTGTGGAGGACGGAAGCGGCGGCGACAGTGATGAGCAGGTAGGCGATGGCGTGTCATCACCAGAGCCCTGGGGTCGCTGGACGCAAGCGCTAGCCATCGCGCCTTGTGCTGTGGGTGCGGAACTTGTGGTCAATACGACGGGCCAGGAGCTAGAGGGCGGCTCGACGCTTGCCGATCCGGCCAATGCAGGCAGCACGTTGTCGTTTGTCGAGGCGATTACCATTGCGGTGAACCGCGGCGGTACCAATACGATCCTCTTCGATCCGGCGGTGTTTCCTATCGAAAACCCAACGCCCATCCAGCTGGATGGTACCGTGAGCTTTCCGATGTCGCAGGCACAGGGGACCTGTATCGATGGTCGCGGCCGCGGCGTGGTCATTGAGTGGTCGGGCGGGGGTGACATGCCACTTTCGGTGTGGGGCCTCGGCACGGGTTCGCGCATGATTGGGTTGACGTTGTTGGGAGTGCCATTCGAAATCTCTGTCTTCGACGCGGAGGTGGCTGGGTGTCGCATCGATACCGATGGTTTCGCAATACGTAATGCTGTGAATGGCCGACCCTGGTCCCTTGAGACGACCCGGAGTGAATTCGGCCCTGGGAACGTGATGGCCGGCTCGACTCTGCGCGCGTGGAGCGACAGCATCATTCATGACAGTTACTTTGGAGTTGACCCGATCACACGCGCGACCTTCGAAAGCAGCACAGGTATCCACGCAGAATCAAGTCATGTGAAGTTAACGGGCTGCGAGTTTGCTGTTGGCTATGTGGGCGTGGACGCCAATCCCGGCGGTTTTGATCCCCTTTTCGATTTCCTCGCGTCAGACAATGTCTTTGGACCCGTCACACCTGGGCATGGGGGCGTAGGGCTGCGGATTGCAAACCATGTTGGCACGCTTGGGCCGGGAAACCAGTTTACGGGGCTCGAAGACGGCCTATTCATCATGGCCGACGCGCGCATGCTTGTGGTGGAGAATTCGTTTTCGGTGAATAGCACTGGCGTTAGGCTGTTCGGGCCGAGCGCGCTCAGGCGCAACACCTTTCATGGCAATACCACGGCGGCAATCACGTCGGGGCTCGCGTTGATCGCACCAGAGCTTACGACGGTGTCCAACAACCACGTCGCTGGCACCTGTTCTGTGGACGGGACCATCGAACTCTTTTTGGATGACGCCGGACAGGCAGGTGAATACCTGGGCGAGGCCCCATGCGTTGCGGCGAGCGGGTTCTCGTGGGACGCGGGCGTTGGCCTTGCTAGCGGTTTGGCTGTGACCGCCACGCTCACGGATGTGACACCCCAAACGAGTGCCCTCAGTCAGCCCGTGACGATTCCATAGTTGATGCGTAAGCATCTGATGGAGGTTGTGATGCGCTTCGAGACGACCCAGATTCCGGTACCTCGTCGCGACAGGACGTCGGAGCAGACGGCGCGTGAGGCGGCAGTTGCGGCATGGCGCCACCTGCTTGGCCCAGAGGCTGTGCTGACTGGGGATGCCTGTGTGCAGGAAGGCGACACCTGTGTTGGCGTGCATCGTGACGTGGTGGCTGTTCTGAAACCAACCTCCGAGACTCAGGTGGTGGCGATTTTGGCCGTTGCCCGCGAGCACAGAATTCCCGTGTACCCGGTGAGCACTGGGCACAACTGGGGATACGGCTCGATGGCTCCACCGGTGGATGGCTGTGCAATCGTGGAGCTGGCCGCGATGAATCGGATCTTGGATTTTGATCCGGCACTCGCCGTGGTCACGGTGGAACCCGGCGTAACCCAAGAACAGCTGGCAGAGTTTCTGCATCACCAAACGCCGCAGTTCATCACACCCGTCACGGGTGCTGGTCCGACGTGCAGCATTCTAGGCAACGCCATCGAGCGCGGCTACGGCATTACGCCGCATGCCGACCACTTCTCGGCGGTCACGTCATTGCGCGCGGTGTTGGCCGACGGCAGTATTTACACCTCTGCTCACGCGGCCGCGGGTGCCCATCTCATCGACCGGCTCTACAAATGGGGGGTCGGGCCCTACTTGGACGGTCTGTTTGCTCAAGGCAGCTATGGCATCGTGACCCGTATGAGTTTGCGCCTAGCGCGCATGCCGGAGTGTTTGCAGGTGTTCGTGTTCGAGATTTCGGGTGCCAACCTAGGTCGTGCGGTGGAGGGGGTGAGGGAACTCATTAGTGCCGCTGGTGGCCAGTTGGGTGGCATCAACTTGATGAATCGTGCTCGCGTCACGTCGATGGGCGATGGCATTTCGAAGGACGACCCCAACGGCCTTTGGACTGGTATTGGAGCCGTTTTTTCATCGAAGCGCATGGCCGCTGCGATACGCGCCGAGGTCCGCCACCATCTTCGAACGCTTTCGCGTCGCCTGATATTCTTCGATCGCTCGCGGGTGCAACTACTGCAGGGCCTGTTGGGATTGCTACCGGATCGCTGGTTGCAAGAGCCTCGTTGGCAACTAGAGCGCGTCGATGACTTGTTGGACATCTATGGTGGTACGCCCC
>JAKLEG010000664.1 GCA_022703175.1 Myxococcota bacterium
GACCGACGTCTCGGTGCACGATGCCCAAGGGCTTGCCGTTGGAATCCACAGCCACGTGGGCGTGATCGAGCGCGGAGGCGGCGTCGGCTACGATTCGAGCGGCAATGCGATGCGGCATCTTATCGCCAGCACGAGAGATGGCGGCCATCAATCGCCCCAGGTTGTCACCGCGGATGTATTCCATCGCAATGACGTAAACGCCGTTCCAGTCCCCCACTTCGTAGATGTTGACGATGTTGGGATGGTTCAACGTCGCCGCGACGCGAGCTTCATCGAGGAATTGGTCGACAAAGCCTTCTTGCTCGGCCAACTCAGGCAGCAACGTCTTTAAGATGACCAAACGGTCGAAGCCGGCGACGCCGCTTTGGCGTGCCAAGAAGATCTCGCCCATGCCACCGACCATCAGGCGGCGGATGACGGAGTATTTCCCAAAGACGAGCTCTGTATTGGTGGCGTCGGCGGCGATAGCGCTCACTCCTTCAGATCAATGCGGCCGGAAGTCGAAGGCGGTTCCTTGCTTTGGCGATAGTTGTCATACCCGAACCAGCCTCCCACCCCCATCGCGACAACAGCAACCCCGGTCGCCGTCCAGAACCACCAAGACTTGTAGAACGGCTTAGCATCAGCCACCGAGCCTTCGGCCAGCGCGATCGACAGTGGCGAGGAGGGCCCTCCCAGTGTCACCAAGTCGATGCTCTCAATGTCTTGTGTGGTGAGATAGTACTGCAACGACATGCCGCCTTCGTTTTCGGTGTACTCAACTGGCAGATCGGCGCTCCACAGGCCTTCATCATTCACCCTTAGCGCGAGCGACGAATAGGGTTCGGACGCGCTTTTGCGGTAGTGAATGTTCATCGTCGCCACCGCGCCGCGCGGATCCTTCAGCCGATACTCAAACGCCAACGGCACGCCGCCTTTGCCCTCCGCAGGGACTTCGCTCTTCAGCTCGATCGACTTCACCGAGTTCTGCCGAGCCAAATCCTTTAGCTGGTTTGCGATGGCCTTCTCTTCGACCTGCACCTTGCGAAATACGGCCAAGATCTTGGGGGGGGTCTCCGCCGGCATTTCAAATGCCGGACGGCCACGCAGCAAGAAGCGGAACGGTTTTTCGGCCTCAACCGAATCCCCCACGATGGCCAAGCTACTACCTTGCAGCAAGTAAGCATCCAGGCGTTGTTCGATGTTAGCATCCTCGCGAGCCAACACGGCCTCAGCGAGTGGAATGACGTCGGCATATTCGAGCATGCCGTATAGCTCTTTGGCACGCGTCAGCAACGCCGCCGTGCCCTGACCGGCGAATTGCGCCAGATCGGTCGCGCTCGACTTGGGGGCACTCTCTTGGCTGGAGGAACTCTCCTCCGGCGCCTCACCAGCATCGTTCGGTGACACAGATCCGGAGCTCACCGCTTTGGACGGCAGCGGTTGCATCTCAACGGTTTCTGCGGGGGACTTGATATCCTTCTTGGGGTCCCTCTTGTCCTTCTTATCGGGCTTGGCTTTCTTCTCCTTGGCCTTCTTTTTGGCCGCGGCAGAAGCCACGCTCAGCCCAACTCCCAGTTGACCCGCAGGCGCGATACCTTGCGTAGCCAAAATGGCGACAAGACAGAGAACCGAACGAGAACACCACCGGGCCATCAACCGCCTCCCGCATACCGACGAAACATCGGTTCACCTGACACTACCCCATGTGCGGCATGGCGGCCAAGGATTCGGCCTCGAACGGCGTTGCTAGTGATCGGACGGGACGACGCCCGGCACTTTAGGCCTTGGCTTTTTCTTTGGCTTTCGTATCGCCAAAGAGTTCGGCACGCGTCGGGGTCGACCCGTGCTTCTCTAGACTGCGTTTGCGGCTCTTGCCCGCCTTCTTGGCCTTCATGCGCGAGCGAAGCATATAGATATGAGTTGGTGAAGCCACGACGACGCTCCTTTGTTACGAACCTTACCGAACCGGGACCGGGAAAGAACTCGTTTGTGCAGGCTTTGTCAAGAGATCTTGCATAGCGAGACCTACGTCAACTGGCGTCGACGTATTGGCGCCCAGGTGCCCGCCCGGGATAGGTAAGCCAGCAGGAGGCTCCGTGGCCATGATTTCCGCGTGCGAAAGCACCCGCCAAAACCTGGTGGCGTTTGTGCGCAATGAGTTGCCACCGCTGGCCAAGGCCCGCGTTGAAGCCCACCTGAGCGAATGTGCCCGATGCCAAGGCCTCGTTGACGTCCTGGCTCAAGACCTCCGGGCCGCGGACATCGTTACCCCCCCCACCCCCGCCGACCCCGACGAGCGGCGCCAGCATCCGCCCTATCCTACAGCGCGGCCCCACGGTACGCGCTTCTTGATCTTCAGCACACTCGCAGGTGCGCTCACTGCGGCCACCGCAGCCCTGCTTGTGGTGATGGTCAGTCAACCTGCGGCTGACCTGACATTGCAGGAGCAGCCAGCCACCGATGCGCCGCCGAACGAAGCCACCACACCAGCGCCTGCCGCCAGTCATAACGAGCTTGCTCCCTTCGTACGGCTGTTGCATGCACCTAATTGGAAAGCCCACACAGCGCTTGAAGGTCGACGCGTCCTCATCTCGCTCGAACAAGGCTATGTGGCGATCTCCTTTCATGGCGGCCGCGGACGTGGCCTGCGCATTACAACCCCCAAAGCCGTGATGGACGTGCTCGGCACGCGCTTCTTCGTCGCGGTAGAATCGGAGGGCTACACCACGCTAGGGGTCGCTGAAGGACGCGTCCGAGCTCGGGTGGGCCAACGGGTCACGATTCTGGGCGCAGGTGAGGTACAGACGTTCGATCCCGAAGGTTACGAAACGGCAGTCATTGCCACCCCTGCACAAAGCTTGCTGGACGACCCGTGGCTCACCGAACACCCTGTCGATCGCGGCGGAGAGCGCCCGCCCGCTCCACGCACCGACGTCCCGGCCGACAGTTGGCCCATCCTCGAACAGCTGGAACAGGCGGAGAGCGCCGCGCGCCGGGGTGACACCGAGGTGGCTCTGGCGACCTATCGCAGCTGCATCGATGACCCGTCCCCCGCCTTCT
>JAKLEG010000665.1 GCA_022703175.1 Myxococcota bacterium
CACCCGCCGCACAGGCTTCACAGAGCCATCGTCGGTCACGGTGGTGCGCGACAGCGGCAGGCTGTCCAGGCGCGTCAGCACCTCATCCATCGCGGTGGACAAAAGCTCCGAGAGCGCGCGCGCACCTTGCGCAAAGGTCTGCTCCGGGATCGGCCGACGCTCGTCGAAGGTGTAGGTGAACAGCGCCTCACCGTTTGAGTAGCGGCTCATGGTAATGGTGAGCGACAGGTGCGCAAACCAAATGTCCCCGGAGTCGTAAATCTCGATGGCATGCAGGTCGCCACCCAAGATGTAGTCAGGGCGCAGCTCGCCCAACTCGCGCGCCACCGTTTTAAACGCTTCGCCCTCAGCCAGCGAGCGAGCAATCATGTCGCTCACCATCCGGTTCGGCTTCACCGCCCAAACGTTGGTGTCACTGTATTGCAGCTCGTAGGGATTGCGCCGCACGACAATTTGGAACTTCTCATAGATGGTGTCGGCATCCAGCGTGCGTACGCGCACCAGGCCATCGATCGGCCCCTGGGCGCTGCGATTGGCCGTCAGCCCATGCATCACGAAGTAGCTGCGCTGCGGCGTCGCCGTCCCGAAGCAGGAGAGCGCCCCGACGGCCGCAGCCAAGACGCACCCACGGGCTATCCAATGTGCCATCACCGGTTACTCCTTGCCGCGAATCAACAACGAGGGATCCTGAGAGATGAGCCGCGAAAACTCGCGAATGTCTTCGGCGGCTTGGCGCAAGTAGCTGAGCGTGGTGGTGAAGTCCTCCCGGCCCGAGCGCACCGTCAGATCGAGCTCTTCCAAAAGCTTTGTCACGTGCCCCAACGCCGCTTGGGTATCGGTCAAGGTCTTGCCGAGCTCTTGCTGCGACAGACGTTGGTCCAAGCTGTCGGAGGCGCGTCGCACCGAGTTGATGGTCGCGGCCACCTGCTCAGGCTCCACCTTTTCGAGCGGCCGCCGCAGCGTTTTCAGAGTTGTGCGAGTCTCCTCCAACGTGGCCAAAATCTGCTCGCGCACCACCTTCACCGAGGCCTCGCCCTCACCGGTAAAGCCCACCACGGCGGTGCTGGCCTGCGTCACCCCCGTGAGCGCATCTTTCAAGGGCTCGCGGTTGGCCGCCAAGAAACGTTGGAGCTCCGTGGCCAGGCCGGTGCTCTGCTCCACCAGGCGCTCGACCCGCTGACGATTGTCGTCGTTGGTCCAAAGCACCAGTTGATTGGCCACGCGTTCAATCTTGATGGCAATGTCGTTCGCCTGCCCAGTGATCCGATCCATCATCGACTGCCCTGGCGAAAGCCTGGCCCCGGGCACGAGCTTGGCTGCGCGAGGATCGCCGCCCACCAAGTTCACTGACTTGAGGCCTGTGATACCGCTCATATCCAACATCGCCTGTGTGCCTTCGTACAGCACGGTCTCAGGCTCCAATGCCAGCGTCACTTCGATCGCCTGCGGGTCGTCAGCGGCAATGGCGATCTTCTCAATCCGCCCCACCCGCAAACCGTGGTACTTCACCGCGGCGCTGCGCTCCAAGCCCCCCACATCCTCAGTGAAGCGCACCGTGTAAAAGTCACGCCGTTCAAACACCGTAAGCCCGGCCACCGACACCACCGCGCCCAGCAGCACCACGATCCCAGTCAACACAAACGCTCCCAAGCGAGCCTTCTGTGCGCGCGTCAGGTTCATGCCCGCTCCTTCCCGCAAAGCGCCGCCAACACCGACGGGTCACCGCGATCCCGAGGGGTGTTCTCTCGATCGAAGAACGCTCGCACCTCGGCAACCTTGGCCTCCATCACCTGCCGCTTCGCGCCGCTCACAATGACCTTGCCGGCAACCAACATCGTAATACGATCGGCGATCTGCTCGATGCTCGCCAACTCATGCGTCACCACCACCACTGCCATGCCAAACCTGTCGCGTAAGTCGAGGAGCAGCCTGTCCAAATCGGCGGCCGTCACCGGGTCGAGCCCCGCCGACGGCTCGTCACAAAAGAGCACCGTAGGGTCGAGCGCCATCGCCCGCGCCAACGCCGCGCGCTTCTTCATGCCACCGGATAACTGCGGTGGATTCAAGTGCACCGCGTGCGAAAGCCCCACCATCGCAAGCTTCATCGCCACCATCTCGGCCACCACCGCCTCTGGCAGCTCTGGTGCACACTCGCGAATCGGCAAAGCCACGTTGTCGGCCAAGCTCAAACTGTTGATCAGCGCCCCGCCCTGAAACAACACCCCGGTGCGACGCAGCACCTGCTGCCACTCCGGCTCGTCGGCGGTGCGTTGACACACCCCCAAGAGTGACACCTCGCCCCGCGTGGGCTGCACCAAACCGACAATCGCCTTGAGCAAGGTGCTCTTGCCACACCCAGAGCCCCCCACCACCACGTGTACTTCACCCGGCGCCACACTGAGCGTGACGCCGGTGAGCACCTCGCGGAGGCCGTAGCGCACGGCCAGGTCCTCTACGACCACGACCGGGTCTTGGGCAGCCACGCTCACTTAGCCTCCAAAGTAAAACACCATGCTGCAAATCGCGTCGGCCACGATCACCGCAAAAATGCTAGCCACAACGCTGGTGGTCGTACTGCGCCCCACCGCATCGGCCCCACCCCGCGTGCGCAGACCACAAAAGGCGCCAATCGTCACGATGAGCTGCGCAAACAACACGCTCTTTACGAGCCCTGTCAAAATGTCCTTCACCAAAAGCGCCTGCTGCATCCGCCCCAAAAATGCCCCTGGCCCCACCCCCAGGTAGGTCACGCCCACCAAGAAACCGCCGCCAATGCCCAGCGCATCGGCCAACACGGTGATGAGCGGCTGCGTCAGCGTGATGGCAATAAATTTGGGCAGCACCAGGAAGCGCACCGGATGAAAGCCCATCGTGCGGATGGCATCCACCTCTTCGGTGATCGTCATCGTAGCGAGTTCAGCCGCAACCGCCGACCCAGAGCGCCCGGCCACAACAATGGCGGCCATCAGCGGCCCCAACTCGCGGGTGAGTGATACCGCGATGAGGTCGACGACAAAGATATTGGCGCCA
>JAKLEG010000666.1 GCA_022703175.1 Myxococcota bacterium
CGTCCTGATGCGACATTCAGCTATTGGGTAGACCAACAGATGATCGCGAGCGCTGAAGGCGAGCTTTTGCATGCCACCGATAAGTCGCTGCCCGTGCGGTTCTCCGATGGCAGTCGGCTGGAGCTAGCGCCCGGCACCGAAGGCCAGGTGCGTCGCGTGAGCCGTGGCCAGGTCGAGGTGGCCGTGACTCGGGGTACCCTTAAGGCCCACGTGCGTCCAGGTACGGGAATGCACTGGAGCTTCACCTGCGACCGCTACCAGGTGCGAGTTACCGGGACCAAGTTCACCCTTGACTGGAACGCTGCGCAACGCCGTCTGTCGGTGGAGGTAGAAGAAGGAATGGTCATGGTCCGAGGGCCTGGAGTGTCGGGGGAGGTGGCCGTTGGCACCTCTGACAAGGTCATCTTTGCGGCAACTGGCGTTTCCCGAATTGCGCCGGTTCCAACCCCATCGCCAGAGCCACCTTCGGACCTCAACGCGGCAACGGGCATGACTCACGAGCCCACGCCAGACGCCATCACAACCAGACAGCCCAAGATCAAGAACGACAAGAGCTCACCTGCGTGGCTCCTATTGGCCAACGTTGGGGACTACGCCCGGGCCATGGAAAGCGCGCGGCACATAGGCTGGTCCCGATTGCTGAGCGAGCTGCCGGCGTCCGAGCTCGCCGAGTTAGCAAACGTCGCACGCTACGCCAAAGACTTGGATGCAGCAGAAGCGGCATTGCGGACACTCAACCGCCGATTTCCGCGCCATCCTGCGGGGCAGACAGCCATTTTTCTCCTGGCCCGAATGGCAGTCGATGATCGCAACGACCCGCAGTTGGCGGCGCAAGGCTTCAAAACCTATCTGGAGCGCACGCCAGCGGGGCCGTTTGCCGAAGAGGCACGGGGCCGGCGACTCGAAGTGTTGCGAACGCTTGGGGACCTGCGAACAGCCGCCAGCGAGGCGCGAATCTATCTTGAGCGCTACCCGAAGGGTGCCTATGCAGGTATCGCCGGTCGATTAATCGCTGAAACCCATGGACCTGACTCGCCATGAGCGTTGCCGTATTCCCGTTGACCGTATTGCTTGGGGCTGTCGCCGCGGCACCGGTCCCCCTAGCCACGCCCCCCGCGCGGGTCGTGTTGGTGAGCCTTTCCGGCAGCTTTTCGGAGATCGCCTGGCCCGCTGCTGAGGCACGGCTGGAGGCGGAGCTCGAGGCGATGGGTTTTGCCGTGGACCATGCCGAGGCTCATCAGCTTGAGGACACGGCCCGACGCTTGGAGCTCGAGCAGCTGGCAGCAGGCCGTGAGGCGCTCGCCGCGATGAGCATTTCCGTTGCGGTCGCAGACCAAGCCTCCGAGCTGTGGGTGGTCGACCGGGTCACAGGCAAGACGAGTATTCGCCGCTTAGCACCCACATTGGCGCGGGCCTCTGACGCGGCCACAACCGCTGCACTACGCGGTGTCGAGCTGTTGCACGCGAGCCTCCTCGAATCGCGGCTGGCCCATGAATCTCGTGGGGTCGTTCCGGTGCCCCCGCGCGTCGAGTCCAACCTGCGCACCCTGCTCAGCGAAGAGGACACCGCGTCGCCATGGTGGGTTTTTGGGGTGGGGGTCTTTGTCGCACATCTCTCACCCAAGCTGCCGCAGTTCGTCGGACCTTCCATTGAAGGGCGGGTGCACGTGCGCTCGACGCTCCAGATCGTGGCCACATTGGACCGATCGGTGACGGGCACCAGGCTCGAGCGCGCCGGAGCAGTGGCCGACACCACGTTGACGACCGCCCGTTTGGGCATCAGCTACACGTTGTTTCCGCACGCATTCATCATACCCGCGGCGGGCGTCGACCTAGGGCTCCTCGCGATCACGGCCGACGGCTGGGCCGAGTCACCGTTGCAAGGTCGCAAGACGACCGGGTTCGTCGCGGCGCCCGGCATCACGTTTGGTGGCACCTACAAGATTTCGTCACAGGTCGCGATCGAGGCCGCACTCCACGGTGCGGCACCCATGCCACGCTCAGGCATCTATTTCGATGGCGCAGCCGTGGCGCGTTTGGCTCCAGTTGTTGTATCTGCCTTGGTGATGCTGAGCGTCACGCCATGAATGAGATCGATCGACGCCACGACCACTGGGTTGTACCCCATGTGGCCTCGCGGGTGCTTGTGCTGCTTTGCTCAACAGCGTCCGTGGCGCACGGCGCTGTGCTTCCTTTGGAGACTGCGCCTGGGATAGCGACGTCGTCCGAAGCGGAACAGACAGAACCGGCAAGATCCGAGGGCAACGTCGATTCACGGGGCAATGAGATCATCATCGTGTCGATGGCATCACGCACTTCGATCGACGATCCCGTGGCGCTTGGTGCTGCCGACCTCGTGGCGGCGTTGCGGTTGCGCCTCGGTGCCGCACCGGTTGACGTGATGATCGACGATGGAGTTCACCAGGGCTGGCGCGTCGACGTGCTGAGCACCGAGCGTGGGGGGCTGCAAATTCGGATTTCCAACCGCAACGGTCGGCTGGTGACTCAACGGATCTTGTCTACCGAACGTCGGCGTCCACGGGATATAGCCCATACCGTTGCGCTCCTGGTCGTCGAGTCGCTCGCCCCGCTGATTCCCGAGATCCTCGCGCCGCCCGTGCTTACGCCGCCGCCAGAGCACAACTCAGCGTCGGCGCAAGAGCCAGAGCAGCCGACGGTGCAGGTGGCACCGCCGCGCGAAGAGGCCTGGCGTTTTGGACTAGGCGTCGAAGCCCGTGGTCTACACAATTGGCCCACTCAGCAGTCGGCCTTGGGTGCCGGTGTGGTGGCAAGCGCACGATATGACCATGGGTTGTTGGAGCTGGGCGTTGCGTGGAGCACACCCAATACCTATCGCGGTGTCAGTTACCGAGTGGCAGCAACTCCCATCGATTTCAAGCTCTTGGGTGGCGCTGCCTGGCCCCAAGGCTGGTTATGGCTCGGCGCAGCCGCGGGCGCGAACGCTCGCGTCATTTTGGCCAAAGCGTCGGGAGCCGAGCCCGAGTTCCGTTCGCGAAGTGATC
>JAKLEG010000667.1 GCA_022703175.1 Myxococcota bacterium
CTCAAGGCGCACGGCGAGCAGGTGGAGTTGGGCGCGGGTTTTGCGAGCAATGTTGCGCCCGGGGCCAAGCCAACGCGTCCGTTTGCGACGCCTAAGTCGTTGTTGCTGAAGGTCAAATGGCCGCCTGAAGCCAGCACGGCTAAGCGTCGACACCTGGTGGTGGGCACAACCAACCCGGGCGCGCGGGTGCGCATCGGTGATCTCGTGGCTGTGGCGGATGAGCGGGGCCGGTTTCAGGTGGTCATCGAATTGAACGAAGGCACCAACCACCTGCGTGCCTATGCATTGGATGTCTTTGGTCGGGTGCAACAAACCGAAGCGCCGCCCGTGGAGTTGGACACGCGGGCTCCTGCCCAGGAAATCCAAACCGATCCAGAGATGTGGAACCGACCTAAATAACTCGCGCAACCGGGTTGATAACCTGCGTCAGGGGCACTGCGCGTGATCGGCTCTAACGCACGGCATCACCGTCGATTCCCTCGGTATTCCGTGCAGATGCATGCCCCAGATGTGGGCGCATGCCAGCGCAAATCCCTCTTTGGAATACATGTAACTATTTGAATTTGTGAGAGTTTTTATTGCTACGCTCCAGACCGAGGCGTACCCTTGAGGCGGTTGGTGGTGTGGGCGTGGTGGGCTACCGGGCGGGTACTTAACGTAGTTCAACTGGCCGGGGGTTCCGTCGCGATGCGCAAAACTCTCTCCCTCTTTGCAGCAGTCTTTGGGATCATCGCGCTGTACGGCTCGGTGGCGTATGCCGAGCAGATCGTCATTGATGAGTATCAGCTTACAGCGACGCCCGAGTTTGAGAACACGCCCGCGTTAGGAAACGACGGGGTCAGCGACTTGGTGGTTTACAGTCGCGCGACTCGCCTTGCCGACGGCAGTCTGGCCCAAGCCGATATTTACTATCAGCGGATTGTCGCAGGCTCACCGTTTGGTGTCCCGGTGCAGGTAACGTTTGATGCTACCGACGACGAGCTGGATGACGTCAGCGGCGACTATATCGTCTACACCTCGTATGACGACACCAGCACACTAAGTGGCCGCATTGTGCTTCTGCAGATCTCTACAAATGCCTCGTTTACGATTGGCAGCGCCACCACCATCATGGAGCCACGTATTTTTGGGAATATCTTGGTGTGGCGCCAAGGGCATGTGTTGTCGCCGCAATTAATGTACTACGACCTAGCCTGGCTGGGCAGCGCGCACAGCCCTGCGATCATCGCTGGCCCAACGCCGCCGGTCACGTCTGCTGACGTGGGCGACCGATTTGCCGTTTGGTCTGAATCATCCAACCAACAAGTGGATGTTGTGGCGTTAGATCTTGCGAGCCAGACTCGCCGTACGGTCACCGCGTCAGCCGGGACTATCGATCGCGATGCCTCGGCGCACGGTGCGTGGATTGCCTGGTCGTCACAAGTGTCAGGGTCGACTCAGGCCAGCATTTTGGCGCTGAACGTGGATACCGCGGAGGCGCGTGTGGTGGCCGACAACGGCGCGTTGAACGCACGTCCAACGGTGTGGGGCGACTTGATCGCCTACGAGTCGATGCTG
Organism: Myxococcota bacterium; assembly: GCA_022703175.1. Classification (GTDB taxonomy): domain Bacteria; phylum Myxococcota; class XYA12-FULL-58-9; order XYA12-FULL-58-9; family XYA12-FULL-58-9; genus JACRCV01. Next base: position 1,558 of record JAKLEG010000667.1, read on the forward strand.
AACGGCAACTGGGATATCTACGTCTATCGTATCTCCACTGGGCAAACGTTTCAGGTTACCAACGATCCGGCCGACCAATACCTGAATGATCTGTACGGATTTGCGGTGACGTACATCAACGTCACCGCGGTCGATGGCTTTGTTGCGCACGATATCTTCGTTGCCGGCCTATTCTTCCTTCCCGATGACCCCTGTGCCTCACTGGGCGGAGACACCGACGGTGATGGCGTCTGCGATGGCAACGACAACTGCGTCGACGTGGCCAATACGGACCAAGAAGACATGGACACCGATGGGGTCGGCGACCTGTGTGACAATTGCCCCGAGGATGGCAACGCGGGCCAACTTGATAGCGATGGCGATGGCATCGGTGATGCCTGCGATGCGGTTGAGCCGCCCGTGATCGACCCCATGGTGGTATGCAGCAGCGCCACGCTCCCACTAGGAATTACCGAGGTTTTTGCCAAGAGCTGGGCCCCGGCGGCATGTCAACCCGGTAAGCCCGAGAAACCAGAGCACTCAGCCAAACTCGGACTGGCGACAGAAAAATGCGACGTCGATCATGGTGCACCGGGCCAATGCGGCAAGGTGGATGAGCGTGTCGCGCTGGCTGGTATTGCCGATGGCCGGACGTTGTTGTGTCTCACTGTCGCGGGTGTAACTGGTCCTGGTCAGAGTGGCGCGCCGCGGGGTTTCGTGGCCTACAACGGTGGCATTGCGTTTGGCAACAAGGAGCTACGTGAGGCGGCCTCCTACGCAATCGCTGAGGCCCAGACGGACAACCTGCTGAAGGTGCATCTGCTGTGGCGAGGCCAAGACAACACTTCGGTGGTTGCCCTGCGGGTGTTGAATATCCCGGCAGCATCGGCCGACCTGATTGGTGATGTCACTGTGATGGGGTGTGCGGCGGCTCCAGGCAGCGGTCTGGCAGCGTTGGTGGCTCTCGCAGCTCTTCTCCGACGTCGAGCCTCGCGCTAGTCTTACATTATCAAATCGACCTTGAGATCACGCCTGATGCGCCTCGTATGGAGGTTCATCCCGTTGTTGCTGCTGGCAGCGGCTGCGCCAAGCCCTGCACTTGGGCCTAGTCGGCACGTGAGTTTGAGCTTGTCGGCGCACGAGGTTCTCCTTACTGACGCTCCCCCCCATGAGATTGTCATTGCCGTGCAAGTGACCCTGCGCGACGGCACCTTGGCTCACGATGCCGACGTGGTTTTGCACGCCACCGGTGGTGAAATTGTTGGGATTGAGGAGTTGCAGCCCGGTGAACTGACAGCACGGCTGCGGGCTCCGGCCGAACATTTTCCTCAGGTGGTGGTGGTCACAGCAGCAGACGTTGCCCCGCTTTCGAGCGGCGACGCCCCCGAGATCGCCACGGCCGTGGTCGCGTACTCCGCGCAGGTGCAACTCTCCGGAAAAACAGAATCGCGCGCACAGATGGAGGTGCAGGTC
>JAKLEG010000668.1 GCA_022703175.1 Myxococcota bacterium
GATCGTGGCACCCACCAAGAAGGCGATGAGCCCCACAACGCCCAACGCCTGCGAGCCCATCGCGGCCATCTCGTAGGCCACCACCGGCCAGCGCACGCCGCGGCGCTTAAAGAGGCCGGTGACCAAAAACCAGGCAACGTCAGCACACAGCACCAGGTAGTCAAACGCCGCCTCGCGCGCGTCCAAGGCCCACTGCCCCAAACGCTCGGTGAACGACGACTCCTCGGGGGGCGCAACCGGCGGCACGCAAGGGAATAGTTGCAACGTCAGCTTCGCCTGACCTGTAGGCTCGGTGATGCGCAACTCGCGTTGCGCGGCTTGGGCGCGGCGCTGCAAGGCTGCCAAGAAGCCCACGCCGGCGCTGTCTAGGCTCGCGACTGCCGCCAAGTCGAGCTCCAACGCACCCGGCTGTTGCCAGGCGACCTCTAACGCTGCGCTGAGCGCCGGGATCTCCTGAATCGTCAGTGCGCGCGGGAGCTTTAGCATCACAAGATCTCGAAGCTCAGACGCAAGAGCAGGTCTTGCTCCTTGCGGTCTTTGGCGCTGAGCGTGCGGTCGCGCAAAAAGCGGCCGACGTAGTTTAAGCTCACGTAGCTGGTCAGCTTCACGGTCACCGTGCCTTCGGCTTCGAGCACCACGTTCTCCCGGTCTTCAAAGGGCACGAGCGAATCCAACTCTAAGTTGAACAACACCCAGCGGGTGATACGCCCGGTGGCGACCCAGGTGCACTCAACACCGGTTTGGGAGCTAAACGGCACGCGCGCGTAGGTCTCTACACTCTGGCCCAAGGCCGCAGCCGCGGCCACATCTTGGGCTTGGTCGTCGACCTCCTGAAACACGCCGTTGGTGATGCGCTGCCGCGCCCCGGCCCCTACACGCACCGAGCTCTCCCCAAACGAGGCCTTGAACAAGCGCAGGTTCAACCCCAGGCCCTCCTTCGTGGAGGTCACTCCAAACGAGCGCGCCAGCGGTTGCCGCGTAGCCCCCGCGTGCACCTGCCGTGGTCGACCGTGGGCATCCTTTAACGCGACGTAGGTGGGTAGCTCAAAGCGCTGGTAGCTGGGCACGAGGTTGGTGTCCCCCGAGCCACGCAGGTACGGCCCCACCCAGGGCGCCAAGCGGTACACATACAACGCGTCGATATCCATTCGATCTTGGCTCTTCTGCCAATCTCCCACCGGAATACGCGTCTGCCCTTCTTCGATCTGTAGCTGTAACAACAAAGGATTACTCAGGATTTCGGCGTTCATCTTGGCGTCGACAAAGCCACGCAAGGTGTAAGTCTCACCGTCGGCGCTGCCCACAACATTCTCGCGCTTGTTCAGCGTGCCATCGGCCCCCACCACCATCCGACCCCAAAAACCATCGGCGTGGCTTTGAAACACCTCTTCCAGGGGCACCTCGCCGCCGCCTTGGAAGTCGCCGGTCTCGGCATCTACCACCAAGTTAAAGTGGGTCAGCTCGCCCGGCATCAAGCGCACGGTGGCGTAGTCGCGCCGGGCACGGTAACTCTCACCGACGCGAACGATTTTATAGAGCCCTGGCTTTACGATCCAGGTGGCCACAGGTTCACCTGCCTGCTCGTCGGCACCAAAGCCCACGCCCACATATTCGCGCCCCTCGACCCGGATGATTTCGTACGACTGCCGGACGCTGGTCAACTGCTCGTCCACCACGTGCACGGCCAAACCGCTCCAGGTCACCGGCACAACGGTGGTCGTGAGCTCGCGCACCTCCACCGGCAACTGCTGGCGCTGCTCCTCCGCCCCCGAGCCTAACCGAACCTGGTAACTGCCGGGCAGCACGACAATACGTTTGCCAGTGGTCCCTTCGGCGACTCTCTCGCCGTGTTGCCACACCGACACCGGTGGTTCATCCAAAGGCTCGGTCATCGCAGGCACAAACACAGCGCCTTTGCCAAAGGGCACGAGCGTCAGGTCGCGGTCCATTTGCGAGGCTATCGTGCCGGCCTGCCAATGCAGCCCGAGGGCAAGCCCCGGGGGCACCGCCTGTGATGTGGGAATGGCCCCTGGAGGCGACGTCGCGTCCAAAGCCCCCGCCGCAAATGTTGCTGCCCACGCTATGAGCCAAACATTCATGCGCCCGGCAGCGTATCAACGGACCGGCTGCGCGGGTAGGGGGAAAGCCCGGTCAATTGCAGATCTCACCCGCGAGCTTTGCGTAGTAGGCCTCCTGCCCCATGCCCGAGGCCTTGGCGGCCGCAAGCTGCTCATCAATCACCGCGCGGAACTCAGACTCAGCTTGCGCCCCATGGATCGGCTTGCCGTTCACCAAAAACATCGGCGTGCCTGTGAGGCCAGCCATCACCGCGATGTCGATGTCATCGGCGATGGCCGCTGCTGTGCTGTCGGCTTCCATGCAGAGGTCCCAGGCGGCCACATTCACCCCAACGGTGCTGGCGTAGCTACGCAGGTCGCTGTCGGTGAGCGCATCTTGATTGTCAAACATCAGGTCATGCATCGCCCAAAACAGCGGCGCCGGATCGTTGGGGGTGGCATCGAGCGGCTCCTGGGTGTGCACGCAATAGCCGGCGCGCGCCGCAGCATTGGCATGCGCGTGCATCTCCAACGGCGCGTTCAAAAACACCAAACGCAGCTCGGAGCCGTAGCTGTTGAGCAGCGCCGTCATGGTGGTTTGCACCTTGGCGCAATAGGGGCACTGGAAATCGGCAAACTCGATCATCGTGACCCACGCCTCAGCCGCCGTACCGCCTCGGCTTGGAGCGTGGCTCGGCACCACCGGGGCACAAAACTCAATCGGGTTGCCGGCCTCATCTTTAGAGCAGCAAAGCGTTACCGCCATCGCAGCACAGATCCACCAGGTACGCATGTAGGCCTTATGCCCAATCGCAACGCGAAACCCAAGAGGGCAGCGCTGGCGTCTTCACCGTGCAAATCGCACAGGTCGGCCGCAACTCTGCTAATGACGAATCGGCGCCAGTGTGCTAACGTGCGCGCCCTCAATAGGCTTTTGCGTACTCGCGAA
>JAKLEG010000669.1 GCA_022703175.1 Myxococcota bacterium
TGCGGCAACCGTGGCAACGGCACCCGTGACCGCCTATGCGTTCGGGCAAGTCTCGTGGGTCGCTCCGTTCGTAAATCTTTTGGCGGTGCCCCTGGGGAGTGTGGTGGCCACACCTGTGGCAATCGGGTTTGTGCTCGTCGCGCCATGGGGGCGTTGGTGCGAATCGCTCCTCGGGATATTACTCGAAGCCTCATTGGGCTGCCTTGAGAGCGTGGCACAACAAGTGGCGGCGCTGCCAGGAACGGTGTTGCGGGTAAGTCAACCAACCGGCACGCAGATCGGCCTCTATTATCTCGCGATAGCGCTCGTCGTTGTAACCTGGAAGCGTCGGTGGCCTTGGTACGGGGCGGCGATCGCATGGGTGTGCTTGGGGGCTACCGTCGCGGCGACGTCGTGGCAGCGACATCACCGCGGTGAGCTCTGGGTTGATATGCCCTACCTTGGGCAATCAGAGGCTGTGATCCTACAACTTCCCGAAGGCGGCACCGTGCTGGTTGACGCAGGTGGCCATGAGAATCCGGATGCGCCTGACCCAGGACGGAAAGTGCTTGCGCCGTGGTTTCGACGTGCTGGCATCACGAGCATCGATCTCGCGATCGTGACGCATCCACATCCCGATCATCTGCGCGGCTTTGGGTACCTCGCTGAGCAGTTTCCGATCAAAGAGCTTTGGTGGACGGGCCTTGGCGCGGAGCTTCCCGAACAACAACAGCTTCTGCGCGCGGTGCAACGTCACGGCGGGCGGATCCGGCTCGCACAGGAGCTACCAGAGAAAGTTGTGCGCGAGGGTGTTGTGTTTGAAGTCGTGCATCCGCGCCCACAGACAGGCGAGGACGGAGAATCGTTCTACCCGGAACTTTCCGGGAACGACAATTCGCTTGTGACTCGCATCAGTTTTGGTGAACGTAGCCTGTTGCTGGCGGGTGACATTGAAAGCACTGCCGAGGCGCAACTGGCATCGAGGCTTGTGCCTTCTGACATTTTGAAAGTTCCGCATCATGGCAGTCGTACCTCTTCAAGTGAGGCGTTGCTGGAAGCGGTGCGACCCCAGCTGGCGCTCATCGCATGTGGCGAGGCCAACCGCTTTGGTTTCCCGAATACGGAGGTTCTCGCTCGCTATCGCGAGCGCGGGATCGTCGTGTTGCGCACCGATCGAGAGGGCCAGCTGTCGGCGCGCACGGCCGGGAAGCGCTGGCAAGTGTCGACGTGGAGGGGGACGGAATTTGTAGTGCCGTAACGCAGGGATTAGCGCTCGATCATTTCACCGTCGGCTGGCACCACGCCATCGGCAATGGCTGATTCGATCGCAGCGCGCGCTCTGCCTACGTCGTGTGTGGCGACGGCGATGACTCGCTGGGCCGTTTTGCCAAGGTTCGTCGGGAACAGATTCGAGCTGCGGTCGCGCACCAACACCTCAACGCCCTCTTCATTCAGGATCTCAGTGAGTCGCACTGCGAGCTGCGGTTCATAGCAGGCGTAGACATCGGTGGTGTCTTCGGACACGACGTTGGTTTCGAGCTTGTCGACGAGGGCGGTGTCGCACTCTTTGCAGCGTGTCATCGACGCCTCGTATTCGGCTTGGCAAGAAGGACACACCGGCATGCGAGCCTCCATTCGCCACCGTTGCGGTGGTGTTTCACCTGACGTTAAGGGCAGGCCTTGCGACAGTCAATGAGCCTCTCGGGGGCCAATGCGCATCTCGCCACTCGGCCAAAGAATTGACTCGGCAGCCATTGGCAGCCAGAAGATCCCTGCGATGGTACAACGGCTGGGCTCCTACCTACTCGTCGAGCGCCTGAACCAAGGTGGAATGGCCGACGTGTACCTGGCGAAGATGTTCGGCTTTCAAGGGGCCGACCAGATTGTCGCGGTGAAGTGCATACGCCCCGAAATTGCTGAAGATCCAACCTTTGCTCGAATGTTCGTGGATGAGGCCAAGTTGGCGGTGCTACTTAAACACGCCAACATCGCTCAGACGTACGAGCTCGGAAAAATAGGCTCGCTCTATTTTATGGCGATGGAGCTCATACAGGGCCGGGATCTGAAGGCCGTCATCGAGCGTACCAAGAGCCGCGGCAGCGACATTAAAGAGCAGCTGGCTCTCTACATCATGGCGCAGGTCTGTGAAGGGCTCGACTACGCCCATCGCAAAACCAACCCCGCAGGCAAGCCCCTCAACACAGTACATCTCGATGTCAGCCCGCAAAACATTCTGGTGAGTTACACGGGCGAGGTCAAAGTCATTGATTTCGGTATTGCCAAGGCAGCAACCCACGCCTCCTTGAGCCAGGGGCAACGCGGCGTCTTGAAAGGCAAGTTTGGCTACATGTCGCCCGAGCAGGTACGCAGCCAACCGGTGGATCACCGCTCCGATATCTTCTCGGCAGGCATCGTCCTATGGGAGCTCCTGACGCGCGAACGTCTGTACGAGGGCGGCAGCGACGCATCATTGCTCGAGCGTGTGCGGAACGTTGAAATTGTGCCACCTTCGCTCATCGCCGGCACGGTGTCGGCCGACATTGAGGCCGTGATCATGCGCGCGTTGGAGCGCGACCCAGCCGACCGCTTTTCCTCCGCCTCTGACATGCGCGACGCCATCATCGGCGTGATGTTGCAGCGCTATGGAACCACCTCGCCGCGCGATCTCGTCGCACTGATGCAGGAACTCTTTGCCGACGAGCAAAAAGAGGAGCTCAAAGCACTGGAACGAGCCCGGCAAGTGACGCATATGCCGGAGGACGCTGAGTCACTTGCCGACAATGAAGTCGGCGCCCAAGCGCCAGCCGCGATGTCGGCCAAACCGGTCAACTTGGCACCTCAGGCCAGCGCGCCGACAATTCCCGACACACCCGCAGCGACCCCGGCTCCGAGCCGGGCTCCGGCGCCAACGCCGATGGGTCCAGCGCCAACACGTGATTTGGCTCCCCCGGGAAAATCGCTGCGTCAGACGCCGCGACGTTCGTCTGCACCACCGCGGAATCTGCGCGCTCAAGAGGTAGCCCCA
>JAKLEG010000067.1 GCA_022703175.1 Myxococcota bacterium
GACAAGTCGATCTATTTTCCCGCGGCGATTGCGGTTTCGCCCGACCAACGTTTTGCCTATGTCGCCAACTCTAACTTCGACTTGCGCTACAGTGCGGGCTGGATCTCTGTGGTGGATATCGGCAGGGCACTCGACGCCTCGGCTCGGCTCGGCCCAAGCCCGACGTCTGCCCAGCGCGCCGCCGATGCACTGTTGGACAAGCAACTGCGGGTGATGCCTTTGGCGGGTGGGATGGCCTTGAGCGCCGATGGTCGGAGCCTGGCGGTGACCCATCGAGGTGTGGCGAGCTTGTCGCTTATCGGTGTCGGCACCGATGGCACGACGTTCGATTGCGGCGATGCCGACAGCGAGGCGGACCTCAGCACCGCGGAGAAGTACACCGACTGTGATCGGGCCCATCTGTTTCGTACCGAATGTACGATCAACAGCCTGTCTGACCGCGAGCGGCCGGCTGGGTGTCCCTGGGAGTCAGCCGGAAAACGCGTATTTGCCGAGGATCTGGCGCCTGAAGAGCTTACCGACCCGTTCGCGGTGGCCTTTGTTCCCGACCCTATGTTGCCGGGCCAAGCGATTCTGGCCGTGTCGCACCTAACGGCTGGATCAGACACCGACCAATCGAATCGTCTGCTCCTGTTTGGTGTTGACGGTGGCACCGCAGCGATGGCCGGCCTTACGCCCAGGCGTGCGTTAGGTTTTGGCCGCACCATTGGCATTGGCAGCTTGTCGGCCCGTGTTGGCGCCGAGGGGGCTTTCTTGGCTGGGGGGGCGCAGGCGCTGGCATCGGCCAGCGGGCCGCGGGCGTGGGTCTACTCGGTTGATCTGACGCGTACATTGCAATCTGGCGAGGACGTGCGCTGGTCGACCCACGACATTGGCGAATCGGTGGACGGCTACGAGTTAGCCGAGTTCGCTTTCGTTCCTACCAATCCGGATTTGGCATTGGCCACCACCCGCCACGGCACCACCGGGGCGTTGGCTGACACGTTGTTGCTCTTGGACACGACGCTTGCGACCCGTATCGAGGGCAATGGCCTCGGTGTGGCTCCCACGTACGCGCTCGAACCGCGTTACAGCTTCCGTGATGCCGTTGTTCTGCCTGGCAAGCCTGCTCATCTGCAATACGTACAGCGGCTGGATGGCAGCGAGCTGGTGTTGGTGTCGGGCTTCGCTGACAACGTTGTCTACGTGATTGCCTTGTCGGCCGGTCGCCTGCAGTTGGCGGGCCGGATGGAGGTGCCCGGGGAAGGGCCTTTTGCCGTGGCGCACGCGGTGCACGGCGGCAAGGACTACCTGTTGGTCGGCACCTTCTACACGCATGGACTGTGTTTCTTTGATATCTCCGGTGACGATTTCACGACCCCTCGTCTTGTTGCCGAGTTGCACTCTGATGAGACGCCCAGCGCCCAACCGGCGCGTTGAGGCCCGAGAAGGATGACCAAGATGCACAGTTCGTGGAATCGGCTGCTGTTGTGGCCACTGGTCGTGAGCCTCGGGGGAGCGGGTTTCGCTTGCTCTGATGAAACGCAGTACACGTTTGCAAGCCTGGCGACGCCCACGGGTTTGGCTGTGGCTACGCAGTGGAACAGTGGTGTGCCCACGCGGTTACTCGTGGTGGCCAACGCCGGGGAAGACACGCTGCGGGTTTTGACGATGCCCAGCAAGGATCTGGATGACGTCGACTATGTCTACGGCCCGGTGAACCACTTTCCGCTGCGCATCCCGGCAGGCGCCGGCCCAAGCGATTTGGCGGCGAGTTATCGCGGCGGCTACGTGGTGATTCTCGATCTGCTCACGGAATCGTTGCGCATCCTGAATGTGAACGCGGGCGCACCGGGGGCCGAGCTTAGTGAGCGACTCCGGTTGGAGCGTGACGCGCAAGGTGCCACTCGTACGTTGTCTTTGGGCCCAGCGGGCGTAGCTCCCGCCGCTCTGGTGGCGGCACCGGTGGCATTCGCATGCGCAACCGAACCTTGTCCTGAGCCGGTCGACCGCTTCCTTGTGTCGCTGGCCGGGGACGGGGCGGTGTTGGCGTTGGAGCTCAAAGTGGGCGGCTTACCGAGCGAGCCGACGGCCGCCGTGTTGTTGCCGTTGCGGCGTTATGAGCTGGGCGGGCAACCCGAAGCACTTGCGGTCGATAACGCCGGGCGTTTTGCCTACGTCGTAGATGCGGCGAGCAACGAGGTCGTGCGGATTGATCTGGAAACCGGTTTCACCGTGCGACGGCCGGTAGGGGATTGCCCCAATACGTTGGCGGTCACCCCGGATGGCGCGACGTTGATCGTTTCGCGACCGGAGCTGCGCGACGTCACGATCTTTGCCGATGCCAACGGAGCGTTTGTGCCATTTGATGCCAATCCTGTCTGGGCCCCGCTGCCTCGATGTCTGGCGAGTTGTGATGGCGCGGTCACGTGCGTGGGCAGTCACCCAGCCGACCAAGCGGTGTGCAGCACCGCCGACGGGCTGGCCCAGGCGCCGGGTGTCGAGCCCTACGGTGCGTTGTACCTGGGCTATATCGCCGGCAAGATTTTGCCAGTGCAAGCCTTCGACCGACCGTTGTTGGGCCAACAGGATTCCGAAGATGCCAGCAGCACGAGCCAACCGCTTGCGGTGCAATGCATGGCTGACGGCGACTATGCGAAAACCTACAGCGACTATGCTTTGGTCGCCACGATGGAAGGGCAACTGCTCTACCTTGGCCTCAAGAGCAGCGCCGAGGCCGACTTGGCGCCTGAGCTTGTCTCTTATGGGTGGTGTGTGGCTCCAGGGGTTACCGGCACCATCCCCTACGACAGCGATGCTACCGACACCGTCATTGGCGTCAAGCCCGCCGACATCGAGGCCGCGATAACCGCGTACTCGGGAGCTGATCCGACGCTGCGCGCATTGTTTGCCGACACGTGCCCGGAGTTCCCTGAACGTGAGCGTTTTCAGTGTATTAGCGAAGGAACGGCCACGCTCACGGTGTCCACCACCGTGTCGCACACGGTGAAAATCGGTGCGCTGGCCGTGGCCTCGGGCAATTTGAGCGCCGCCACGGTGACGCTACGCTGGGAAGGGACTCTGCCGAACCTGAGCAACGTCACCACCGGCCATATTGTCGATGGCTTGTTTGGGGATAGCGAGCTGGATCTGGCCGAACTTGGTATCCGTCCGCGCGAGCTCGACGACCCCACTAGTTTCGCCGATCCGTTCACGTGTGATGCCGCAGCGCTTGCAGGTCACGTGACCTATGGCGGCGACATCCTCAAGATTTCGGCCAACTGTTTAGACACCGCTGGGTGCGGTTTGGAGCGACGTATTGTGGGCTTGAGCCTCGGCAGCGATGGTCGCACGTTGTTGCACGTCTGCGAGCCGCTGCGCACGAACAGTGCTGTCCCAGCTGAGCAGGATGTCGCTGACGCTAGCGGCTGCTTAGCCAGCCATGCCAACATTCCGTACAGCATTCGCGCGGGCGATGCGTTTTTGGTGGATATGGTTCTCAGCGATGGCGTGTCATTGGAGCCACTTCGGTTGGGGCCGGGTGAGTTGTTGGGCTTGCGCGGCGCCCCGACACCCACGGTGCCGTTTACGATGCGATTACGCGATGTAGATCTGACGCAGTTTCGCGCTGGTGAGGAGCCACCGACCTTCCTGAAAGCGGCGAACTACGCCCAATGCCAACACAGCTACGTCCGCGTGTTGAGCGCGGAAGGCGTTGAGGTTGCCCCGGTTGAACGGGGCAAGAACGGCGGGCTGTGGCTGCGGGAAGGGGTTTACACACTTACCTTGAGCGACGGCTACTCGTACGCGTACACCACTGGCCTGGATACCCGTTCCACCACGGGTGCGCTTGTGGGAATGGTTCCTGGGGCGATGGTTTTGTCGCCGTTCGGCGGCAGCGCGCCGGTGGCGATCACGACGTTCTCAGCCAGCAATGCGCTGCTTGCGATGTTGGCCCATCGGGCTGTTGGGACCTCTAGCGACACCAGCATCTACCGACCGATGAACTAGCCGCAATTGCTTGACAGATACCCCACATACGATGCTATAGCCCGCGGCTCACGCGTGTATGGGGCGGGGCCTGAACGATGCGCCGCCCAAAGACGATATTGGTAAAAGAAGGGTTCAACCGATGGCAACGATTTTGAGACTCGCGCGGCACGGCACCACCAAGCGGCCGTTCTATCACATCGTGGCGACCGACTCGTCCAAGAAGCGCGATGGCCGTTACATCGAGCAAATCGGTATCTACGATCCGCTCGGCAAAACGCAGCTCGCCCTCGACGCCGACAAGGCCCAAAAGTGGTTGAAGACCGGCGCTCTGCCGTCGCCCGTCGTGAAGCAGCTGTTGAAGCGCGCCGGCGTTGGCGAAGCCAAGGCCCAAGCCTAACAAGCAACTGTCGTAGGCGTTTGCTCTCCCGCGTCATACCGGCGTTCTCGTCGGTTGCGCGAACGGACGTGGCATACCATGGAAAAGCTGGTCGAGTACGTCGCCAAGGCCCTGGTCGAAAATCCTGCAAGTGTGGTCGTCGAAGTCGCCGAGGATTCGCCCACCGACCAACTTATTACCCTGAAGGTGGCGGTCGAAGATCGTGGGCGGGTGATTGGCAAGAACGGCCGTACCGCGCATGCGATTCGTACGCTCTTGGCCGCTGCGGCGCCCGAAGGCCGCAACATCACGCTTGAGATCGTCGACTGAACGCTCCCATTCCTGGCCATCTGTTGTTTGGCACTCTCACGCGCGCGCACGGCGTGCGTGGCGAGGTGCGTCTACTGCCCAGCAATGTCGACGACGAGTTGCCCGAAGAGGTGACCCACCTCCATGTGCGTACGCCCAAAGGCAAAGAGCTCTCACTCGAAATCGAAAGCATGCGGCCGGCCCAAGATGTTTGGTTGGTAGCCTTTGTCGGCATTCACGACCGTGACGAAGCTCAGGCCTTGGCCGGTAGTGAAGTTTGGTTATCTGAGCAGGAACTGCCGGGCTTGGCGCCTGGCGAGTACTATCTGGCCGAGCTTGTCGGTGCGCACGTTGTCGATGAGAAGAACGCCGTGCTGGGCGAGGTCGTAAATATCGCAAAGGCTGGTGACCGCGCGCTGTTGGCGATTCGCACGGCTCGTGGCGAAGAGTTGTTGCCCACCGAGGGTGATGCCCTGGTGCGTTTTGACCGCGCGCAGCACACGCTTGTGGTGCGTATTCCGGAAGGGTTGTGGGACTGACGCTCATGAGCGGTGCTCCCCGGTCTGCGTACCTTATCGAAATCATTACGCTCATTCCCGAGGTTTGGCCGGCTCTAACGAGTGACGCAAGCGGTTTGGTCGGGCGGGCCTTTGTCGATGGTGAAGCCAGGCTCACCGTCAATCCGTTGCGCGATTTTGGCAAAGGCAAACACCAGCAGGTGGACGATGCGCCGTTCGGGGGCGGGGCGGGGATGGTGCTGGCGTTGCCGCCGTTGTGCGAAGCGATTGCGTTGGCCCGTTCACGTACCCCCGGGCCCGTGATTCTCCTGACGCCACGGGGCCGGCGGTTATCGCAGGCTGTGGTGCAAGAGCTGGCTCGCGGTCCGGGCATGACAGTGCTTTGCGGCCGCTATGAGGGGCTGGACGAGCGGGTGCGTGGCTACGTCGACTTGGAGCTGTCCGCGGGGGACTTTGTGTTGTCCGGGGGCGATCCGGCCGCCTGGTGTCTGGTGGATGCGGTGGTGCGTTTGTTGCCGGGCGTCCTCGGCAATGCCGAGTCGCTGGCCGAAGAGTCGTTCACGTCGGGGTTGTTGGAGTATCCGCAGTACACGCGGCCAGCAACGCTCAAGGGTGCGACGGTTCCGGAGGTGTTGCGCTCGGGAAACCATGCCCATGTGGCGCGCTGGCGGCGTTCGCAGGCGCTGTTTACCACGCGTCGTCAGCGCCCTGATTTGGTCGAAGATGATTGAAATAGAAGCAGGAGTTTCACTTGCATTGCGCCGAGCCCTTGTGCTAAACGCAGCGCTCCCAAAGCCTTACGCAGCGTTTTGGCCGGAGAGTTTGTCATGAACATCTTGGAAAAGATTGAAAAAGAGCAGCGCCGCGAACAGCTCGCTTTTCGGATTGGTGACCAAGTTAAGGTCCACGTGAAGATCGTCGAAGGCGACAAAGAACGTATTCAGGTGTTCGAAGGCGTTGTGATGGCGATGCACCGCCGTGGCACGCGTACCTCGTTCACGGTTCGCAAGGTTTCGTACGGCGTGGGCGTCGAGCGTATTTTCCCGTTGCACGCTCCTGCGATCGACAAGATCGAAGTGATGTCATCGGGCAAGATCCGCCGTGCGCGCCTGTACTTCTTGCGCGAACTGGCTGGTAAAAAGGCCCGCCTGAAGGAACGCGATAGCATCGTGCCGGTGGTGGGCGTTCAAGCGCCTGTGGAGCCCGTCGATGCAGCAGCCCCCGCACCGGCCGGAGCCTAAGGCCGACCTCCGTTACGCACCGTGATTCTTCTCGACCTGGCGTTGCAGGGTTTTCAAGATCTTGCGACGGCCACGCGCGTCAGACTGCAATCTGGCTATTGCGCTATCGTTGTACCTAAATTCTCTCCGGAAACCGTGATCCGTGGCATTGTCGCCGTGCTGTTCGGCGAGGCTAAGGAGTCTGGGCCGGCAAAGAGCAGCGGGGGCGCTAGTGTCATGGGACCCGATGGCACCACGCTGCGTGTGATGCGTGATTTTGGTGTTGGTACGGCACAACTGTTGGAGTTCGACCGCGCCGCGAAGGCGTTCAAGCCGCTCACAAGTGATCTCCGTGAAATTCAGGCCACGCTGACGAGCCGCGTGCTGTTGCCCACGCGGGAGGCGTTTGAACGCGTCTTTGTGTTGCGACCGCGCGATTTGCCCTCTCGCGCGCACGTCCCCGAAGCGTTGCCGTTGTCAAAGAAACCGCCCGCCGATCCTGAGGTTTTACGCGCACGGTTGGCCGAGATTGACCTGACGTTGGCCAACCTAAAGCACGTGGCCGACCTGGAGTTCGAGCTCGATGGTCTACAGAAGCAGCGCTTCGATACCGAAGACCGCCTGAAGGCGTTGGCGTACGACCCCACCGAGTTGGAGGAGGCGCGCGTTATTGACCAACGCACCGCGTACTTGGATGTGCTCACCCCCGATGCGGTTCAGCGTTTCGACAACCTGGGCAAGCTCATCGAGCGACGCGACGCTGAGCTGGAACGCTGGCAACTGGAGCGCGACCAACTCGAACGCCAAGAGCGGCAAGCTGAGGTGTCGCCGCTGCTGGGTGATTGGCGGTTGTGGGCCGGACTGGCCGCAGGTTCGTTGGCGGTGGTGGTGGGGGCCGAGTTGGGGAGTGTTTGGCGCTACTTGGCGTTGCTGGATATTCCGGCGTACGGGCTATCGGCTTTTTTGGTGTTCCGTCACCTGAACCAACGCGAGGTGCGTGAACAGCTGCACAGCCGTCATCGGCTTTCGGATCAACGCCGTGAACGCATCGTGTCTCGGGACGCCGGCGAAATCGCCGCGGTCGAGGCGATGCTCAAAGACGCCGATGTCTCAAGCCGCGCGGAGCTCGCCAAGGCGTTGGAGATGCGGCGGGCGGTGCGCGAACGGCTGCAAGCACTCACGCAGGCACGCGAGGCTGCCGTCGACAACCCGGAGAAACGCACCCTCAACGACACGCTCCAGACGGTGATGACGCGCATTACAGCGATTGAAGAAGAGCTGCAAATGATGGCGGCGTTGCCGGTGGATACCACGGCGATGCGCACTGAAGCCGATGGGATTCGCGAGGAACTAGAGCTGCTCAGGCCCAAGCCAAAAGCACCGCCAGCCGACTCTCGGGCGCCGCTCGACGCATGGTTCAAGGCTGCTCAAGGTCTGTTGCTCACGGATGCAGAGGCAACAGCCCGGACGTTGAGTGAACGGGCGTCGCTGGTGGTGCGGGCGTTGTCTGGCAACCGTCTGGTGGCGGTGGTGTACGACGCCCAAGGAGATACCTTCATTCGCTCGGCGCAGGGCAGCTCTGCCAAGTGGGACGCGTTGCCTGAAGCAGCGCGCGATCTGGTCTATCTATCTTTGCGAGTGGGTTTGTTCTTGGCGCTCGATCCCAAAGCGCGGGCGCCGTTTTTGGTGGAAGACCTCGCCGAGGTGTTGACCGGGGGCCTGGCCACCGAAGAGTTGCTGCTTGCCACGTTGGCGCAGGCTGGGCAGCTCGTGCAGATTGTTCGGCGTCCCGATCAGGCACCCAAAGCGCAGCACTTGGTCGTGGCAGAGGTGAGCGCATGAGCCAGGGAGACGGGGCGCCCCGCGTGCACGAAACCACCACGGCCACCGGACAAATGGCGGAGTCGCTGGCGGCGCAGTACCTGCAACAACAAGGCTATCGCATCGCGCAGCGCAACTATCGTACCTCGCAGGGCGAGGTCGATCTGATTGCCTTCGACAGCGAGGTGCTTTGTTTTGTTGAGGTCCGCTCGCGCCGGGATTTGGACCATGGCCACCCCCTCGAAACCATCGATCGCAAGAAGCGCCAATGCATTGTTGCTGCGGCGCGCCAATACATCACCACTTTGCCGCACCCTTGGCCGCCGATGCGTTTTGACGCGGTGGGCGTCGTGCTGTCTGACCCTCCCGATGTGATGTTGGTGCGTGGCGCCTTCGAGGACGAATAACGTGGCTGGGACGCTCCATGTGGTTGCGACACCCCTGGGCAACCTCGAAGACTTGTCGCCGCGCGCGGTGCGTATCTTGGGCGAGGTGCATACCATCTGCGCCGAAGATACTCGCCACACGCGACCGTTGTTGGCACATTTTGGTATCACGCGACCGTTGTTGAGCCTGCACGAGCACAATGAGCGCGGTCGCAGCGACCGGGTGCTGGCGTTGTTGGGTGATGGGCATGACGTGGCGCTGGTGAGCGATGCGGGCACCCCCGGCGTCAGTGACCCAGGCAGCGTCTTGGTGGCAGCGGTGGTCGAGGCCGGTTATCGTGTCTCGCCCGTTCCTGGTCCATCGGCGTTGGCCACGGCACTGTCGGTATCGGGGTTTGCCGAGAGCTCTACCAGCGTGTTGTTCCTTGGATTTCTGGAACCCAAAGGCAAGTCGCGCGAAGAGCAACTTCTGCAGGTGGTCGCTCATTCAGGGTTGGTCGTGCTCTATGAGAGCCCGCACCGTGTTGCCGATACCCTGAGCGCGTTGGCCGCCCGCATGCCGACACGCCGAGTGTGCTTGGGCCGAGAGCTCACCAAACTGTACGAGGAAGTGCGCACCACGACGCTGGCAGAATTGGCCACGTGGGCGCAGGGTGAGGTGCGTGGTGAGATCACGCTGGTGCTAGGGCCACTCCAACAGGAGGTGGTTCGGCTGGAGGATGCCCAGGTGGACGCGGCACTCAAGCGTTGTTTGGCCGCGGGGTTGAGCGCGCGAGACGCCAGCACTGCTGTGGCCGCCGTGTTGACGTTGCCGCGTCGCGAGGTTTACGCGCGCTGCCAGATGCTGCGCGCCGAATCTGACGACGCGTCCTAAGTCAGAGCCGTCTTCCCGTTGTTTGTGTCGCCACCCTCTGAGCCACGAACCTAGTTTTTTGATGTGTGTCGATGGGCCTGGCGTAACGCAGGGGAATGCCTATGTTTTCGGGCGTCACTCTGGGTTGGGGAGGCTACCATGGATTTCGAGCTATCGAGTGAACAACGGCTGTTGCAAGACACGGTGCGCAGCTTTGCGCGCGCGGAGCTTTTGCCCGTGGCCGCCGAAATTGATGAGAAGGGTGAGTTTCCGCACGCGCAGGTGGCTCGCCTCGGCGAGCTTGGGTTGATGGGGATTGCGATGCCTACCGAGTGGGGCGGCTCCGGGATGGATGCCGTCTCGTACGCGTTGGCGATGGAAGAGGTCTCGGCAGGCTGCGCCAGCTGCGGCGTCATCATGAGCGTGAATAACTCGTTGGTGTGTGACCCGATTTTGAAGTTTGGCACCCAGGCGCAGAAGCAACGTTATTTGCCGGCGTTGGCCAGCGGCAAGCAGTTGGGCTGCTTTGCATTGTCTGAGCCGGGCACGGGCTCCGATGCCGCGGCCCAGAAGACCACCGCCATTCGCCAAGGCGATGAATGGGTGCTCAACGGTTCCAAAAATTTCATTACCAACGGTCGCGAGGCCGATGTTTGCTTGGTGTTGGCCATGGGCGATCGCACCAAGGGCGTTAAGGGCATCAACGCTTACTTGGTGCCTACCCAAAGCCCCGGTTTTTCGGTGGCCAAGAACGAAAAGAAGCTGGGCATCAAAGGCTCCAGCACCAGCCAGATTGCGCTCGACGACGTGCGGCTGCCGGCCGACAGCCTTCTAGGTGAGGAGGGGCAGGGTTTTAAGATCGCGATGGCGACCCTGGATGGCGGCCGCATAGGCATCGCTTCGCAGGCGCTCGGCATTGCGCGCCAGGCGATGGAAGAAGCACGTACCTATGCGCTTGAGCGGCAGGCCTTTGGCGGCCCGATCGCCGATTTGCAGGCGATTCAGTTCATGTTCGCCGATATGGCCACCGAGGTGGATGCGGCACGCTTGCTGATCTGGCGAGCCGCCGCCCTGAAAGATCGCGGCCAGCGCTACGCAACGGCCGCGGCGATGGCCAAGCTGTTTGCTTCCGAGACCGCTAATCGTGTGACCAACAAAGCTCTGCAAGTGTTCGGCGGCTATGGGTACTGCAAAGACTATCCTGCCGAACGCCACCTGCGCGACGCCCGCATTACCGAGATTTATGAGGGCACGAGTGAGATCCAACGACTCGTGGTGGCGCGCAGCATGCTGTCAGGCGGATAACATGAGCCAGTCCCCGCGCGCTCCCAGTGTGAACGCGACGTCGTCTCATCTCTCACACGCCACAAAGGGCCTTGTGACGCAGTCGGGCCTGCCGTTGCTGCCATTGTACGAGCCCGAAGGCGGGGCGCAGGCATCGCTCGGGCGTCCCGGTGAGTTTCCGTTTACCCGTGGTGTCTACGAAACCATGTATCGCGGTCGGCCTTGGACGATGCGCATGTTTGCCGGCTTTGGTACGCCCGCGCAAACCAACGCGCGGTTTCGGGCGCTGCTCGCCAAAGGTCAAACGGGACTTTCGACAGCGTTTGACATGCCCACGTTGATGGGCCGCGATCCCGATGATCCGCAAGCCTTGGGCGAGGTGGGGCGCGAGGGCGTTGCCATCGCCACGGCGGCCGACATGGTGCGTCTGTTCGACGGCATTGCACTCAATCAGGTCTCCACATCGATGACCGTCAATGCTTCGGCGTCGGTGGTGTTGGCCTTCTACGTGCTTGCTGCTGAGGCCCAAGGGACCAAGCCCGCAGAGCTGCGTGGCACGATCCAAAACGACATGCTGAAAGAGTTTATCGCCCAGAAAGAATGGGTTACGGGCGTCAGACCGTCGCTTCGCATCATTGGCGACATGATGGCCTACACCAGCCGCGCGATGCCGTTGTTTCATCCGATCTCGATTTCCGGCTACCATATTCGCGAAGCCGGGGCGACCGCGGTGCAGGAGTTAGCGTTTACACTGGCCGATGGCATTGGCTACGTGCAGTGTGGCTTAGCTGCGGGGTTGGAGGTGGACGCCTTTGCGCCGCGCCTGTCGTTCTTCTTCGACATCCACAACGACTTCTTCGAGGAAATTGCTAAGCTGCGCGCGGCCCGACGTATTTGGGCGCGCGTGATGCGCGAGCGTTTTCACGCCCAAGAGCCGAAGTCCTGGCTGTTACGCACTCATTGCCAGACCGCGGGCGTGTCACTCACCGCGCAACAGCCGCTCAACAATGTCGCGCGCGTGGCGTTGCAAGCTTTGGCGGCGGTTTTGGGAGGCACGCAATCGCTGCACACCAACTCCTTGGATGAGACTTACGCGCTGCCCACCGAGGAGGCGGCTACCGTGGCGTTGCGCACGCAGCAGATCATCGCCGACGAAACCGGCGTGGCCAAAGTGGCCGATCCGTTGGGCGGCTCGTGGTTCATCGAGTCGCTCACTGACCAAATGGAAGCACAAGCGTTGCGCATCATGGCACACATCGACCAGATGGGCGGCATCGTCGAGGCGGTGGAGCAAGGCTATCCGCAACGGGAAATTGGTAACTCGGCGTACGAGTTCCAAAAGCGCATCGAGCGTCAGGAAGAGGTCGTGGTGGGCGTCAATCGCTACACACAAGCGGAACAGAGCCGCATCCCAACGTTGGCGATCGCTCCTGACGTAGAGCGCGAGCAGATCGAACGGGTCCGGGCGGCACGGGCAGCGCGGAACGCCGAGAGTGCGAACAAGGCACTTGAGGCGGTGCGGGATGCGTGCCAAAGTGGCGAAAATTTGATGCCAAGGCTCGTCGAGGCCGGCCGTGTGGGTTGTACCTTGGGCGAGCTATGTGGGGTCTATCGCTCGGTGTTTGGCGAGTACCGCGACCCCGGAGGTTTCTGACGTCATGGCCGAAGGCAAAATCCGCATCCTCGTCGCAAAACCTGGTCTGGATGGACACGACCGTGGTGCCAAAGTGGTGGCCCGCGGTTTGCGTGACGCTGGCTTCGAGGTGATCTACACCGGTTTGCACCAAACCCCCGAGATGATCGCCCGCGCAGCCCTGGACGAGGATGTCGACGCAGTGGGGATCTCGATCATGAGCGGCGCGCACCTCACGCTCATGCCCCGCATTGTCGAGTTGCTTAAGGCGCAAGGGCAGGCCGAGGTCGCGGTCTTTGGCGGTGGCGTGATCCCAGAAGACGATCATCCGGCGCTGTTTAAGGCCGGAATCAAGCAGGTTTTTACTCCAGGTGCGTCCATTGCCGACATTGTCACCTGGGTCCGTCAGAATGTCAGACCGCAGGTTTGACGCATTAAGTCAAAAGTCCAGCGATATTGCGCCGTTTGGCGCATTTCGCTCATGTGATAGATTGTCAGCCGCAGTGGGCGATGGTAGGGTACGTCCTACGTTCGTAATTGGATATTTTGCGTTCTTCTTAAGGAGACTACGATGGCGATCGACAAGACCACGATGGACCGTGCTTTCAGCTCTGTGTCCGGTGCCAACGTCCAGCGCGCGGCCACCGAGAAGGCCGAGGTTGTGAAGGCAGGAGCCGCTGGCAAGGTTCCGGCGGTCAGGGTCGAAGCCCAGGCGCCGCAACAGATCGCCAAGCCCACGTTGGTCAAGGGCGCCGAGACGCAAGGCGTGACGCTGCCTGCCGCAGTCGCGGTCTCCGAAGCACGCAAACTCGATGTTGTCGGGCTTGCTGGCCAGTTGGGCAAAGGCCAGGCCGAAATCAAAGTACACCTGAGCGCTGGCCAAAAGATCGCAGACGCCAAGATCCCCGAGGGGATGTACGCGGTCATGACAGTGGCCGTGAAAGATAACGGCGCCGTCGACTTTGAGAAGAGCTCGATGCATTTCGTGAACGCGCAAGGTCAGAAGGTCAAGCTTGACCGTGAGCGTTCGTTGTTTGATGTCGTGGGCGCAAGCCTCAGCAAAGACGGTCAAGTCATGGTCGACGTAGCCGTGTCGCCTTTCGACGTGGACGTCACCGAGAAGCTGTTGGGCGTGGACAAAGTGCCGAGTCAGCTGAAGATCTGTTGGCACTGACCGTGGCGCACGCCGATGCCACCCCTGGCAAGTCGCGCCTCATCGACGCGAAAGATGTGAGCTACAGCGGCTTCTTTACGGCTAAGCAGGGGACGCTGGATTTGGCCGGCGCTTCTACCGTGGAACTCAGTCAGGATGCCAAGGTGTTTTTGAAGGGCACGGCCGAGATGGGCATGTTGCAGCTAAACACGCCCGAAAACGGTGCCAAGCTGAATCTTATCTCTGCCGACGGCAACCACTTCAAAACCGGCCCCAGCACGCTCAACATGCGCGTCGGCTTCTTAGCTAAGGATAACGAGCGCTTCTTCATGTTTGACTCCAGCAAGCTGAATGCTGTGGAGCTGAAGGGCTCGTTGGCCGGCAACCCGATCGGTTTCAGCGTCAACCAGATCAATCTCAACGGCCATGCGGTACCGTCGGCCGTGAAAGATATGCGTTTTGCCGACCTGGAAGCCAAGGCCGCCGCCGTCAAGATTACGGTGCCGCCTAGCGAAATCGCCGGTTCCGATGTCGAAGGTCAGGTGGTACACCAGTTTATTGCCACGTGGCCGCTTAACACCATCGCCGAAAATAAGCCGGAGAACATCGCCCGCCTGCTCAAAAATCCGAGCAAGAAGGACGTCTCTGGTTTCCCGCAAAACATGTTCGCCAGCACGGTGGTGGCCGGGGTGAAAGACGGGCTCGATCGGGTTCCGTACTTTATCCAAAGCCGTCTTCAAAAGATGTCCGACCAGGAATTGGCCATCGTGGTGCAACGCGCCGTGATTGCCGACCTGGCCGAGCGTTGGAACGCGGCACCTGAAGCACAAGTGGGCGAGGGGCAGAACTCCAACCAGCCGAACAAGAACGACCTGGCCGTGCAGTATCAGCGCGAAGTGGGCGAATTGAACGCCATGCTTTCGGGCCTGCGTGCCAAAACCACCGACAAGGCCAAGCTGGTCGAATTGGATGGTATGATCGCGCGCGCTTCGCAAGGTCGCGATGTTGCTAAGGATTTCGCCCTTGTCTCGAAGGCCAACGAGACCTTGCGACCCAGCCCCGAATTGCCGCCGTACGACGCTTTTGCACTGAAGTTCAAGCGGGACGGCTCGTTGGACGAGAACATCACCGACGTGATTGTGCCGAAGCTTCTGGGGTTGGCAGCCAAGAAGGGCATCGATATTAGCAAGGCGCAGAACATCCAGCTGGACACCATCAGCCTGAAGCCGGGTATTGAGCCTTTGGTCATGATGGCGTTGACGCATCCTTTGGTGAAGCAGGCCATGAACGACCCCGCGGTGCGCGCGTTGGCAGCGCAAGCGGGTGAAGCCGTGAAGACGTTGGCCGCAGGTTTCTTGTTGATGCGCGCCGAAGACGCTGGTACCGCACAACTCGAAAAGGGCATTGCGGCAGGGCTCGACAAGGCTTTGGGGATGACGCCGGAGCAGGCGCTGGCGTTCGTTCGCAACCTGCCGAAATTGCAGGGGGCTGAAAAGCAAGCGGCCTACGCCAAACTCAAGGCAGGTGGCGAGGCGGCCTTCGAAATGGGCAAGGCCGCGTTGCGCCAACAGTTCGTTGAATTGGGTGGCATGCAGCCCAATGGTCGTGCCGAGGCCTTCTTGAACAAGGTCATCGACGAAGTCATCAAGGCCGACTTCCTGCCGCAAGCCGCGATTGAGAAGCTCGCCACTGACCGCAATAAATTCATTGATATGGCGTTGAATGCCGCGCGCGCGTCCATCTGGATCCGGATGCAGCCCAACTACAAGGATTGGAGCGCGCTCGGGCCGGAGCTTTTGGCCAAGGTGTCACAGCCCGATGGTCAACGTAGCGAGATCGGTTCGGCCAAGTGGCTGGCGGAGTTCGAGGCCCTGACCGGCGCCAAGTTTGCGAGCGGCAACTCGCTTGTGAGCTTCAAGAATGGCAACGCGATGTTTGCCGACTTGAAGGACGCCATCAAGAATGCGCCAGCGGGCACCAAGATCCTGTCCAACTACTGGGGCGTGTACGACGACGAATCCGGCAAGCAGTTCAAGGCGTTGGTGCTTGAAGCCAAGGCTCGGGGCGTCGAAGTGGCGCTCATCGTCGACGGCAAAACCGCGCTTACGGCCGGAATTGGCAAAAAAGCCACGTTGCCTGAGCTACAAGCAGCCGGCATTCCGGTGATGTTCTGGAATGACGAGACCCAACCGCCGGTGGGCAACCACATCAAGTTTACCTTGATGCTCACGCCTCAGGCGGGCGGGACTTACGCACCCAAGGTCTGGACCGGTGGTAGCAACATCGGCGACCCCTACACCCACGAGGGTAATCCGGCCACCAAGTGGTCTGATACCAATGTTTCGCTTACGGGTCCGGGCACGCTGCCGTTCTTGGGGTTGTTCAAGACGTTGTTGAATGGCGCTGATATGCCCATCGCGGTGGACGAAAGTAAGATCAAGGCAAGTTCGACCGGTTCGGCCAAGGTGGCGTTGCTGCACGACAAGCCCACCGACGGTCAGAACCCGATTATGCTCGCGACCATGAAGATGCTCGAGGGCGCGAAGCCGGGCGAAACCGTTACCATTTGGAACGCCTACTTTGTGATGACGGAGCCCGTGAAGTTGGCGCTTGAGCGTGCGGTTGGGCGGGGGGTCAACGTGGACATCCTCACCAACTCACCCAAGAGCGTCGACGAGCCGGTGGTGGCCAAGCCGATCATGGATTCGACCCGCGAAGCACTGCGGATTGGCGAGCGCCTTGGCAAGGGTAAGGTCCAGGTTTTCATGCCGCGCTTGGACTTTCAGGATCTGTCGAAGAGCGACCTCAACACGGTGCATGACAAGGTCACGTTGGCCGGGGATGCTTCGGCCATTATGACCTACAACATGCATCCGCGCTCAGAGACTCTGGAGAATGAAATTCTGACGATGGCCGTGGATAATGCCACCGCCCTAGCCCAACGGGCGCGGGTTGCCACGTTTAAGAGCAGTGCGACCATGATTTCGAGTTCCGAGCATCCGCTGTACACGGCGTTCCCGTTGGGCGCCGAGGATCTGGCGCTCGAGGTTTTCAAAAACATCTTCTAGGCACGTCACCGCCTTCTGAGGACGCCGACTACGGCATACGATTTTGCGAGACCCTGGGTGCCAGTTCCGAACCTGGAGCTGGCACCAACGGGGACTCTCGTTGTGCGGTAACTGTTTGACATTGCTAAGAAATCGGCCGCGGTGCTACGCTGCGCCGGTTGCCAATGGAATGGTGTGATCCGAAGGAGCCGCCTGTGTGACGCCCGTGACCTTGGGAGCCGAGGACCTGGCGCTTGAGGTTTTCAAGGCTATCTTCTAGTGGCTTCGTAGAAGTCTGAGGAGCCCATGCTGAAGGATTACGTCGTTGTGTCGTTGTTGAGCTTGGTGGCTGCTTGCACCGGTGATTCGGTGACGCAAGCAGACGGTCCCTCCGGGGCCGATACCCATAGCGTGCCAGGTGATCCTGCGACCGCTGGCGATCTGGTACGCACGGACGTCGACCGTGGCGACGCCCCAGGTCACGACGATGACGCGCCGCCAGCAGACCCCAATGGCAATGTGGGTTGTGGCCAAGCAGTGGATGTCACGATGCCTCGGCTGTTTCCCACCCCCGGCGAATTCTACTACATGCAAATCGGTCTCTCGGGCTTCTACCCGCAAATGGGTGATGCTGCGATCTCCGTGTGGCCGGGGGGCGAGATCGTCATCGTAGACGTGGGGAACGATAAGATTTTGCTCCAACCCACGCACGCCGTTGTGGTGCGCGCGAAATTGAACGAGCTGATTGCGGCGATGAATAACGCTGGCTTCACCGCGCATGCCGCCGACACGGTGACTCACATCATCTTGACGCACTTCCACGCCGACCATGCTGCGGGTCTAGGCGATCTGCTCGACGACGTCACGGTGAGCGGTCGAATCATCACGCGTGGCATGTACGACTTTATTGGCCTGAACGACAAGGTTATGAACCCCACCTGTGACGTGCTGACGGCACATGCAAGCCAGGCGTTGGCGCTTTGTACGGGGCCCGCGACCGCGCCTTGCGATTGGTCGAGCGGCGTGTATCCCTCGACCAGTTGTGATT
>JAKLEG010000670.1 GCA_022703175.1 Myxococcota bacterium
GCGGCACCACCGTGACGCCGTCGAACTTGAAGCCTGATGCGGCCAGCACGTGCGCGCGCACACTCGCCGCCAAGATTTCAGCGGCCTTGCCTTGGGCCTCCGCCTCCACAAGCAACCACACACGTTCGGTGGCCCACGTGGTGTCGGCAAGCCCTATCACCGCGACCCGCCCCGGGTGCGTACCGGGAGCGCTGGCGGCGAGCTGCTCCAAATCGGCAGGAAAAAAGTTCTCGCCAAAGCGAATCACGATGTCCTTTTGCCGGCCGCAAATGAACAGATCACCTTCACCCAGGTAACCCAAGTCACCGGTACGCAACCAGCCATCGTGGCACGCCATGGCACTTTGGGCTGCATCCCCCCAATACCCCAGCATCTGTGACGGCCCACGCACCTCCACCTCGCCCACCTGCCGTTCGCCCAGCTCCTGACCCTCGGGAGCCACAACGCGCAACTCGTGGCCGTGCAGTGCCGACCCCACGCTCACCAAACGCACCGACCGACGCTCGCCTGCGCCAGCCGGCTCGGCCACATGGCGCGCCAAACCCGCCCGCGTGACCACATCGACTCGATACGGCTGACCACAATGCCAAAAGGCCGCAGCCAAGGTGTTTTCGGCCAGCCCATACACCGGATAGATCGTGTGGGGTCGCAGGCCCACCGCCCCAAATGTGCTCTCAAACTGATCGATGGTGTCGGGCAACACCGGTTCGGCACCGTTGAAGGCCAACCGCAGACACGAGAGGTCAAGGCCCGCCATACGTTCGCGCGTCGCTCGCCGCGTGGCCAACGCGTAGGCAAAGTTCGGCGCCACGGTGAGCGCGGCACGATAGTCGCTGATGGCCGACAACCACGCCAACGGCCGTTCCAGGAAGCACTCGGGAGACAGCAACACCGAGGGCACGCCGTGGTACAACGGCAACACCACCCCCGACATCAACCCCATGTCATGATAGATCGGTAACCACACCAGCCAGCTCTCGTTGGCCCCCAAGCCTATCGCGAGGCCAATGGCCGTGGCATTGGCGGCCTGCGCCCATGCCCCCACCTGCACGGCCTTCTGCACACCGGTGCTGCCGGACGAGAACTGCAAATACACGGTGGCGTCTGGTTCAGGTGAGAGGAGCTCACGACGCTCTGGCGCGCTCAACATCTCGCTAAGCGGTGCCCGTGCCACGTCAACAAACGACGCCAGCAACTCCGGCGGCCCCACCAGTAACCGCGGCTGTGCACATGCGAGGATCTGCCGTAGCACGGCCTGCGCCGCGCTGGGGTCGGCGCGTAGCGGTGGATGCACCAGCGCCGGAATCGCACGCAACCCCATCGCGCCCAACGTCGTTGCCACCGTAGCGGGGTCATTGCTCGCAACCACCACCACGCGATCCCCGGGGCCGACACCGCGTTGCGCCAAGCCGAAGGCTGCGGTTTCGGCGGCCGCCAGCGTCTCAGCAAAGCTCCAACGCTTGGGTGGCGTGTCCGTGCCAACAAAGGTCAAAAACAGCGACGTGGGTGTTGCGGCGGCCCAATGCTTTAATGCCACCACCAGCGACGGGAAACGAAGCGTAAGACTCACCCGCTCACGCTAACCGTTTTGCCGACGGCGCCCAAGCACAGAAGCACGGGAGGGAATCAGAACCAGCGATTACGGCGTGGCGCTCTTGCGCAGTCGACTCCAAGCGCCGCCGGTCATCGCCTCCAGCATCGCTTCGATCTCGCGGGTGCGCAGCACCAACGCCGCCTTGGCACGCGGATCCTTGGGCGGGTCTAGCGTGAGCGCCAAGAGGTTGTGCTGACGGGTGTAGTACAGGCGCGTCACCTCGGTAAGCACATCTTCGTGAATACCCACCAGCGCGTAGGCTTCGAGCTGATTGGCGTCGAACACCAAGCTCGACAGCGACCAAGTCAACGCCGCCGTGTACGTGCGGCCGGTGCTGTTCGTGTCGTCGGAGATCTGTGGAGGTGTGCGGTTCACCCACTCCAAGTAGTTGGTTTCGCTGCGGCGCGATTTGTCGTCGTCTTGGGTGTAGCCGCCGCTCACCGAAGGCAGGAGCGCCCGCAACCGGGCGGTGGCACGATACGATGCTAAGTCATCCTGCGAGACCGCAAAGTGATCGAGCGCCGCCTTTTGCACGTCGGCGATGGCGGGATCCTGGGCCAACACGCGCAACGCGTCGGCGACTTCGGCGTCTACCTCAGTAGCCGTCGCGGTTGGCAAAGAGGCGGCCAATAAGGCAAAAACGAGATAAATCATGGTTACGACCCTCCCAGGGGGTTGAATGGTTCGGTAGGTTCAAACGACGCAAATTGCCCGCCAGTCAGCTCGTTCAGGTAGCTTGCCGCCTCGCGACGCTTCAGTTCGTGGTACAGCCGCTGACGCGCCGACAGCGGCGCGCGCATCAGGGCCATGCACGCTTGCAACCACTGGAGATAGCGATCTTGCACGCGATACGTAAACTTTTGGCGCAGGCGCGCCACGTCGGCCCAGTGCTGCCCTGTCGTGTATTCGTCGCTCACCACGTTCGCAAGGTCCCAAGTAAAGAAGGCACCCCATACGGTGGGCGCACTCCGGTAGGCACTGCCAATATCACGCCCCAAAACCCAATGATCGGTCAGCCAACCGTCACCGGTCCGTTCATGCCGCGTTACAAACAGGCGCACATGCGGCATCAGGCCGCGCACCGCCACATCTGTCTGTTGCGCGGCGGTTTGGCGCGGTTCCAATTCGTTGCGTTCCAACGCCACCCGCACCACGTCACCGAGCGGCGCCCCGGCAATTAGCTGTTGCAGTCTGGGCTCGGCGTCCTGGGCCGGGGCTTGCGCCCGCCGCGCCGCCTGTTCATCGCTCAGCCGCCGATAGATTTGTGAGCCGGTCATCACCAGAAGGTGGTCGGGTTCCTCCGGATGCATTGCCAACTTGCGCACCGAGCGGGTGGTGGGCGGCGTAAATATCTCGGTGAAGTGGTCAC
>JAKLEG010000671.1 GCA_022703175.1 Myxococcota bacterium
CCGTTTGGAATCGGGAAGCGCTTGAGGTTCTCGCTGTAAGTTGCGATGCCGCTACTATAAAGGTAGCAAGCGCCTTGCCCGTCGGGGTCAACCTCGAGACAGCGGCTCTTGGTGGAGGGCCAGCTCCATGATTCACTTTGCGTAGCCGTTAGCACGGCCAACCACTCATCGAGCGCCATGTTGTCGCTGGCCTTGAACGCGGCCCAGCGTTGGATGAAGGCGTTGCCCACCTGGCTCGCCTGGTGCGGATCCTTCTGATAAATCGTCAGCCAGTCATCCAAGAGCGCGTCGCCAAAGTTCGTAAAGTAGTACAGGCTGCCGCTCCAACGGCCGTCGGGGCTGTCGGCGTAGCTCAAATGCACCCGCTCATCACCCGCACCCAAGGCGCTCACGACGAGAGTGCCTTGCCATTGATGCAATGTCTGATTCTGAGTTTGGGCGATGACGATCTCTGCAGAACCACCGTCGGGGGCCACGACCACCGAGAGATCCTCGGCTGTCGTTGGCTGCTCGGCGCCTACACCGAGCTGCACCCAGTTCAACGCATGGTCAGTAACTTCGACCAACCCGACGTCCGTCGTCGTGCGCTGGCTCTCGCGCCGAACATGCACTTCGAGGGGGGTTGGACCGGCATTGACGATGGTGAAGCTGTCTTGGATGTGGCTGTTCGAGAAGCTCAAGCTCGTCTGTGACAACGTGAAGCCGGAGCCAGTTTCGCGTTGCGGGGTGCCGGTGGGCGGCACGGACGCTTCGCAATAGCCGGTTTCGCCATCGAGGGTGGCACAGTGAAGGCCCGAGGGGCAGAGATCGTCGCTGGCCAAGCAAGGCACGCGACAAACCTTGCGATAGCACGCAAGCTCCAGTGGGCAATCACTGTCGTATTCGCAATTGGAATAACACTGACCACCGACACAGGCCTGGTAATCGGCGCAGCTTGCGTCGCTGGTACACGTCGTGGCCGGCGCACCTGCCTCGACGCACGAACCATTCACGCAAGTCGTGTTGCCAACGCATGCGGGCATCAGGCCATCGGCCGGGCACGGCAAATAGGTGCCGTCGTCGAGCACGAGGTCTGCTTGGCAGGGAGTGTAGCAAGTGGGCGCATCGGGCGGTTGTTGTCCTTCGGAGGGCTCGCGTACGCATACCTGGGAGACGCACAACAGGCCTGGAGCGCACCCGGTACCAGCGCTGCATGCACAACCGCGATCCCCGTCCATGCACGGCACACACCGCGCCGACAGGCAGGTGAGCTCGGCGTCACACAGCTCGCGCTCGGTACAGTTGCAACCCAGCGCCCCGACAGCACACCGATGAGAAACACAGGTGCCGTTCTCGCACGCGATGATTTCGTCTCGTGACGTCGATTCCTGGCAACTGTCGTCATCGTTGCACGAGCAGTTGGGGAGGCCCGGCTCGCACGGCGCGTTCTTGCAGGTGCCGTCTACGCACTCGAGTGCACCTTGGCAGGGGAGGTCCCCAGACCGACAGCGACAGTCGAGTGCACCGGCCTCGCAACTGCCCGCGCTCTTGCCGGAACCGCACGCCGCGGCAAACGCAACTGTCGCCGCAACGGCCAAGATTTTTCGGATGGTATTCATGGCTATCCTCAATGCGAAACTCATCGGCTACTGGAGTAGGATTCCGTGAGGCGCGACAGGGTTGCCTTCCGTATCGACGCAGGTCGCGGCAACGAGCGTCCAAGCGCGGGCTGGCGCTCGCGAGCTCAGAGTCGCGATCGCGGCGGGTGGTGCCAGTTGGGTGTATGCGGCGAAGGCCAAGGTTACGAGCCTGTCGCCCAAGAGTGCCTTGCCGCGCACACTCGCCAAGAAGCGTACCGAATCGATAACGCCCGTATCGCTGCCTTTGATGGTGAGGTCGCAGGCACGCACCGCCGGGTTAGTCGACACCACCAGAGTGCGTTGGTCGCCGCGACATAGGCCGCTGTCGCAAATGGCGCCACCGAGGCAGGCGCCGCTCGGATCACACGCACAGCCGACTGAGCCGGGCTGACAATTCGCAACCGTGCAAACGCCCGCGAAACAGCGGGGCAGAAGACCCGGTTTCTGAACGCACGCACCGTAGGCGCCACATGGACACCCCAAGGCGCCGGATGGACATCCGGGAATCTCGCAGACCCCATCCATGCATACCGTTGGTTGGCCGGCGGCCGTTTGACATGGCGTTTGGACGTCGCATGCACCCCCCAAGGTGCCGGCGGCCGAAGGTGGTGCGTTTTGACAAATATTGCCAAGGCAGGACAGAGGGACATCGTTTGTGAGCGTACAAGTGCCATCCAATTGGCAGGCGCAGCCCTCATCACCCAAGGCACAATTCTGAGGTACACAGAATCCCTGGGCACACCCCAAGCCAGCATCGCAGGTGGCGCTCGGGAGGCAGAAACACCCGCGAGATCCGACCGGGCAGGCGTCACTCCTGCCTTTGGGACCATCGCCAGAACACCCTGCCGCGAGCGCGCACGCAAGGAGTGACGCCCCCCGACAATCGTAACTTCGCATTGCCCCCCACAGTCGTGCACGTCGAAATTCTGCCAGAATCTCGAATGCCGGCGGGCTTATAGACAACCCGTGATTGCGTCGTCAATGATCGAACTTTCATTTTTCACAAGCTCTCATGGCCTCCCCGCACTGATCTCGGTTGGCGCCTCCCCCATTGAGCGTTCGACGTCGGCACAAAACACCGCAACGTCGCCGACGAGCGTGGCCAAGACGGCGTCCTCGGCGAGCTCGCCATGGCACCGTTGTGCCAGCTTGACAGCTTGGTCGCCCAACGGACTGGGTTCGAAGCCCGCGAGAATCTTTGCAAGGCGCTTCAACTGCCCTTTGGCAGCGGTGACGTGGCCGCTCTTCTTGATACCGACCACGAGGGCCTTCATCTCAGGCACAGCGCGCTTCTGCATCATGCCGGGCAGCACGATGCCGAGCC
>JAKLEG010000672.1 GCA_022703175.1 Myxococcota bacterium
GCCGCCATCAGGGGCGATTTCCTCGGTGTTGGGGAACCCCAGGAGAGGTGCACCGGGAGGCGCTGGGCTGGTTTCCCAAGCACCTGAGAACGTTGTTGTTTCGGCTTGAGGGTTGGCGAACGCCAGGTTGAACGTGCCGGCCGAGAGGGGACGCTGGCCGTTACTGGCGTGGGCCCAGAGCACGGCTTCGCCTGCTGTCGCGGTCAATAGCTGCGTTTGCTCACCATCGGCATCGCGCAGGCTCAGGCGGGCCACCAGGGTGTTTGGGGACATCTCCAGTGCGAAGCCGTCGGCGTCGGGGCTCATGGGCCAATCGTGGCGATTCAGGTCGAGCCAGAGTTCTAGCGTGCGGGCATCGGCCCGCTCACTCTCCCAGCGCGTTGAGACCAACACGCCGTCCTTGAAGCTTGACGCCGAAGGATCGGAGAGGCCTAACAGCGTGAGTTTGTTGGGCAAGGCATCGCTGTTGTGACTGAACTCTAGCACCAGGTTAACGGGGGTGGCCTGGTAGCCGCAGCCCGCGGCCCATCCCAACAACGCGATGCTTATCATGGAGTGGCGCATGGATGACCTCGTTAGAAGTGGTAGGCCCAGCCCAGCGTCACGGCACGCACAGAGACGTTTGCGGGTGTCGAACCGAGAACGCGAGTTTCAGACAGCGGATCGGCTCCGTCGCCCATGCGTTGGAGACGATAATGATAGCCGCCAAATACTGATTGGTCGCCCGTCAGCCGGTACCAAGCGCCGCCGCCCATGCGCAGCTCCCAAAACCGTCGCGAGCCGTGGGGGTTGAGACCCTGCTTTTGTTCCAGGTTGTAGCTTTCGACGTTTAGGCCCAAACCAGCGTGGCCCATCAGGCGCAGGTGGGGAAACGCTGTGAGCGGCAACTGTACGCGGGCTTCGGCGAAAGGCGTCAGCGCCGTGCGCTGGTAGCTTTGCGCACCATTGGGGGCGGTGTCGGTGTCACCGCGGAAGTGGGAGACTTCGATGCCCGCGAGCGCATGAAAATAGAGCCCCGACGGGCGATGTCGGCCACCCAACGCGATCGCGATCGCGCCGGTGAACTGCCTTGAGTAGGGTTCGCTGCCGTCGCGAAAAGCGGGCCCCAACTGTAACTCCACGGTGAAAAATGTCGGCTGACGTTTGCGCGCCAACGCAGCCTGGTCGGCCGCCTGCGTCTCATTCAACAGTTCGGCAACGCTGGCTTGGACCGCTGCGGGCAAAGCGGTTTCTCCGCCGGCCACCTGCTTGGTGAGGCGGGCCAGCGGGGCACTATTCTCCACATCCAACAGGCTCAACTCGAAGAGATACTGGTCTCCTATGGCCCCGAGCTTCATCACCAACAGACGTTCGGCGCCGAGCGCACCTCCTAGCTCGTAGCTACAGCTTACCTCGTCACAACCCATTAGATCTTTAAGCCGCTCGCGCGCCACGATGGCATTCAGGTCAGCCATCGTCAGCACTTCAAACTGCGGACGGCGGCTAAGCTCTGCTACGACCAGGGACAGCACGGAGTCTGCCAGGTCGGCGTCGATGCGGCGTTGATTCACCGCAGGCATGGCCAACAGGCGCAAGCGCACCGGTGGATCGCCGGCCATCGCCGTTGCGGTGGCGGCGGGCGCTTCTTGGGCGTGGCTTATCGTGGCCAGGGCACAAATGAGACCCATGCCGAACATGACGCCAAATGCGAGTCGTTTCATGGCCTCCCCATAGCGAGCAAGTGGGCACCACCATCCGACACCGATAGTGGTTGGGTCAATTAAGAACTGGGCGTGCGTCGGCCCCTGGTTTGAGGATAGTTTCTCCGGTCATCGCCTGATCGGGGGCGGAGGCGTGCGTTGGGGGTGGTTGATGTCATCGGTTTGGAAGACCAAGTCGCTGGATGCGCTTGTGGCCGACGCTGAGCACGGTCCCCATAAGCTCGCACGGACGTTGGGACCGATTCAGCTGACGATGTTGGGCATTGGCGCGGTGATTGGCGCCGGCATCTTCGCGACGGTAGGGACCGCGGCGGCGGGCGATCCTTCGCGACCTGGGGCGGGCCCGGCATTGGTGCTGTCGTTTGTGCTCACCGCGGTGGTGTGCGGCTTTACCGCGCTGTGCTACGCGGAACTGGCGGCGATGGTGCCGGTTTCGGGTTCGGCCTACACGTACGCCTATGCCACGTTGGGCGAGTTGGTGGCCTGGATCATCGGCTGGGATCTGATCATCGAGTACGCGGTGGGGAATATTGCCGTGGCGATCTCCTGGTCCAGCTACTGCAAAACCCTGCTCGCGGGCCTGGGCGTGCATGTGCCCGACTGGGCCTCGATGGATTATCGCAGCGCCGCTCGGGTGGTGGACGCCGCAGGGGTTGCGACGGTCTTTCGGGAGGCTCCGCATGTGGCTGGAATACCAATTGTTTTCAATGGTTTGGCGGTGGCGATTGTTGTTCTTTTGACCCTCGTGTTGGTGTGGGGGATCCGCGAGAGCGCCCGGTTTAATACGGTGATGGTGGCGGTGAAGCTCGTCGTGTTGGCGTTCTTTGTGGTGGTGGGGGCGACTTGGGTGAAGCCCGAGAACTGGACGCCGTTTGCCCCGAACGGTTGGGCGGGGATCAGCGCGGGCGCGGCGATTGTGTTTTTCGCCTACATCGGCTTCGACGCCGTCTCGACGGTGGCCGAAGAGACGCGCGAGCCGCAGAAAAACCTCCCGCGTGGGATCATCGCCTCGCTCATTATTTGTACGATCATCTATGTCGTTGTCGCGTTGGTGTTTACGGGCCTGATCTCGTACGACGACTTGCGCAACAGCCTGGCGTCGGAGCAGGCCGAACCGCTGACCTTGGCGTTGTCGCGTGCCAGCGGCGGTACCACGGGGTGGGCGGTAGGGATTGTTGCGTTGGGGGCGGTGGTGGCGCAGACGGCGGTGCTGTTGGTGTT
>JAKLEG010000673.1 GCA_022703175.1 Myxococcota bacterium
TGGTGCCTAGCAACACCTTTGGCCGCCGCCCATCCCACAAGGCGCAGTTCGACTTCGGCATGGAAATCGTAGGCCTAGAAGACCTGAAGGCCGGCCGCAAAGTCTCAATTGATTTGGGCATGCGCAACACCTTCTTCAGCGAAGGCCGCAACTACTCCGAGCTCACCGATGCACTCGGCGAAGCCACCTACACCGAGCAATACCTACAAGTGGGCGGCGTGTTGGGCCTGAACATCCAGGCTGCCGAGTTCATCCGCTTCAAAACGGGGGTGGGCTTCGGCTACAACACCGAGCATTTCCTCACCTACGAAGAAGTGGGGACCGACAAGAACGGCGATGGCCAAGTAAACGACGACAACAAGACCCCCAAAGACCTGAAGAACCCCTACTACAACGACAAATACGACCAGGTCGGCTTCCGCTTCAAAGACGAAGAGCACGTGATCTTCAGCTGGTACGCCACGCTGATGTTTACCTTCTAGTCATGCAATTCAAGTCGCTTCTCACAGGCCTCCTCATCGGCGCACTCGTGGGTGCCGCTGGCATGTATCTATATGGCGACAAGCTCCGCAGCAAAGTCGCCGTTACAAAAAAAGAAATCGGCAAGTCCGTGGAACAAGCTGGCGACGCTCTGAAGAGCCAAGCCGACAAGCTCAAGTAGGAGCCCTTGTGACGACCATCGGCATTATTGGCGGGACCGGGCTCTACGCCCTCGAAGGTTTGTCCAATGTTCAAGAGCTTTGCGTCGACACCCCGTTTGGTGCCCCCTCCGACAGCTTGATCACGGGCGAGTATGCCGGCACCCGCGTCATCTTTGTCCCTCGCCACGGTCGCGGCCATCGGCACCTACCCTCCGAAGTGCCGTTTCGCGCCAACCTCTTTGCGCTCAAGAGCCTAGGCGCACAGTGGGTCATCTCCGTGTCTGCCGTCGGCTCCATGCGCGAAACCTTGCATCCGGGCGATATTGCAATTCCAGCGCAGTTCATCGATCGCACCCACCTGCGCGAAAGCACCTTCTTCGGCGACGGCGTCGTGGCCCACGTGTCGCTGGCCGACCCTACCTGTACCCGACTTGCGGCCACGCTGGAGGCCAGTGTGCGTGCCTGCAACATTCGCTGCCACCCCCAGGCGACCTACATCTGTATCGAAGGGCCGGCCTTCTCGACCCGCGCCGAAAGCAACCTGTATCGGCAGTGGGGCGTGGATGTGATCGGTATGACCGCAATGCCTGAGGCCCGTTTAGCCCGCGAAGCCGAGCTGCACTATGCCGTGCTGGCCCTAGCTACCGACTACGACTGCTGGCACCAAAGCGAAGCAGATGTCACAGTGGACGCGGTGATGACAACGCTCAGCAAGAACACCGCCAATGTGCGCCGCGTCTTGGCCCATGCCCTACCCGCCATCACGGCGCTGCCCTACCACGGCGAAGGCTGTGGCTGCGACCAGGCACTGGTGAGTGCCATCCTCACCCAGCACGAGAGCATCCCGGCCGAGCGTCGCCAAGCATTGGCACCGCTGGTGGGCAATCGCCTGACGTAGGCGTTCGTTCATCGCCCCCCAAGCGCGTGAAAAACGCCAACCGTGACGCACCGCATGAGCACACAAGCACGTCGGGATGAGACCCGGAGCACGGTTGCTATGCCAACCGTTCCGACACAACCACCTAAAATTACTAGGGATTCTTAATAGTGATTGCGAGATAACTACTTGGCGGTAAAGGGCAACGGGAAGTTCTTAACCGGAG
The DNA here is from genome assembly GCA_022703175.1 of Myxococcota bacterium. GTDB lineage: Bacteria > Myxococcota > XYA12-FULL-58-9 > XYA12-FULL-58-9 > XYA12-FULL-58-9 > JACRCV01. The sequence continues at coordinate 1,745 of JAKLEG010000673.1, forward strand.
CGCCCGACTTGGAGGCCGGGAAACTCCAGCTCTTCATGGCCGCTGCGAAACAGGCCGGCATCGACGAGCCCATCACGTAGGCCGGCCCCTTCAAGGCCCCACCGGTGACGCTGCCGCTCGGGGTAATGACAAAATCCAACACCAATGTGTGTTTACCTGGGGTGAGTTCGTTCTTCGAACGCGCCGCTTGCAGACAGGGCCCTAGCTTGCCAGCGTTGCTGCGCACGCCGTTCATCACGTCGTCTTTGGATAGCTCTGTGGTGACGCCCGCGGGTTTGGGTTTGGGCTTGTCACTCACCAACTCACCCAAGTCGTCCTTCTTCGGCTTCGGAGTTGGCTTGGGCGTGTCGTCCTTCTTCGGCGCCGCCTTCGTTCCCTTGGTCCCAGCGTGCTTGGTGCCATTGTCGTCATTCGCAGCTGCTGCCGCAGTCTCGGCAGGCGTCGCTGCCGGCGTGGGCGTAGGCTGCGTCCCTGCAGGCGTGGGGGCTACGGCGGGTTGCGTTGCGGCAGCCACAGGAGGCTGCGTCACAGCGGCCGTCGGTTGCGGTTGCGCCACCACCGGCGCTTGCTGTGGCCTGAGTACCACCAGCACCACCACCACCACCAACGCCACCACAATGAGGCCCATCAAACCCAACACGAGGTACAGCGGCTTGAAGCCGGAGCTTTGCGTAGGCTTGGGTACCGACCAAGATTGGCCCCCAGTGAACGGATCGGCCACCGGCGCCCCAAAGGACGGTGCTGGAGTTGCCGGCGCACCGACGCTGCCATTGCCACCTTTGCTGAACAGATCGGTGGCGCCAAAGCTGGGCATCCCCATGTCAGCCGGGGCCGCAGACGGACGCGCCTCTTCGGCAGGCTTTGCGGTGGCAACGAGTTCATCTTGCACCAACGACGACAAGGCACTGGCCGCGGAGGGCTTCCAACTAACATCAGAGCCTTCTTGGGCACCCGTACCAAATGCCATCGGTGCTAGCGGTTGCGGCAACGACGTACTGCCGGTGGCAGCGGCATTGCCGGCCACGTAACCGGACACCTGCGGCTTTTGCTGCGGCCGTTCGGTGATAAGATAGGCCAGCTCCGGAATCTCGGCGATTGGGCTCCAATCGGCCATCCCGGCCTTCCAGGCCAAGCTATCTTCGGTGATCTCTTTGCCGTCCCAGCGCTGCTCCATC
>JAKLEG010000674.1 GCA_022703175.1 Myxococcota bacterium
AACGCGGGGGTCAAAGGTAGTGAGAGCCGGCAATGAAGTCTGGGCAATTTTCAAGTCTGATGCCGGAGCCGCGCTTGTCGAAAACCTCTACCGAACGGTTCGCAAGGCAGGATCAGCCATCTGGACGATCAGCCAAAGCATGAACGACTACGTTTCGCTTCCGGCAGCTACCCGTAGCGCAATTCTGAACAACAGCCCCATGAAGTTCTTTCTGGCCCACGACACCAGTGAACTGCAGCTCGTGGCGTCGACCTTCAAACTCAACTCGCGCGAGCTCGACCTACTGGCAAGCGTTCGCTCCGACCCTGGTCACTATAGTGAGCTTTTGGCTTTTCTCGGGCGACGCCCGCAAGTCTTGCGGCTGTCGCCTACCGGCATCGAGTACTGGCTTGCCACGAGTCACCCGAAGGATCGCGACTGGGAGCAACTCGCCATGGACCAGCATCCCGGCATGGACCGCTTTGCTCTTATCCAATCTCTAGGAAGGAGTTACCCAAATGGCGCCATCACTCTCAAGTTCGCCGCGTAGCGCGTTCCGTTGGCACACCCGCTCGCTGGCGCTCGTGTTGGTGCTCATTTTGGTCGGCTACGATGCCACTGCATGGGCCATCAACGCCGTCGTCTCACAAGACCTACCGGTGCTTGTGGAGATTGCGGCCACCGAACTAGCTCAGAAGACCCAGCTTGCGGCCATTCTGACGCAGGCCTCTGCAACGCTGGCGCAGGTCAAAGAAGCTACGAGCTTGGCCAAGGTAGCTTGGGGCGCAGTGAACGAACTCCGCCACATGACACCAGAACAACTTCTTGGGGCGGCAAAGCAGGGATTAAGTCGGGCCTTTCCGCAGATCGCTCAGATCTATGGCGACATCCAAGACATCCGAGACCTGAACTACCGCGACCCCCGTGCGTTGGCGACGCTGCAGGGCATTCTTTGGGAAACCATCTACGGCCCTGCCGTCGACTATCTCCACTCTGCCCACTCGAATCTGGAAGCGACGACCGAGATGCAGGAGGAGCGTACCCGCCAACAGGTTCTGGCAATGACCAACACCGAGGCGCTTCTCCAGGTCGACGAGGATTGTGACAAGGCTTTCGAAAAGGGTGAGCTGGGTCCGTGTCAGGCTGGCAGCTCTCGGGCCGCGATAAAGACTGCGTTAGCGGTGCAGGGGCTTCAGAAGACAGCGGCCTTACAGCTCCGCGCCAGTGAGATTTTGATCCAGAACGAGGACCGCAAGGAAATCGACCAACTCCAGGGTCTGGACCGCTTCATGTACGACACACGTAGCTATCTACGCGCTGTGGTGCGTCCCAAGGGCTCGGGCTCGTACAGCTGTGTTGCTGGTTCGTGCTTGGCAGATCGTTACAGCACGGTCATGTGGCAGAAGATCATGGAGTATCGTGCGAGGCATCCGTCCCAAGGGCCGGCGATGATCGTCCTCGAAGGGGACTCGAACTGATGATCGTCGCCGACCTAGACAAATACTTGGCGATGACTTCCGCGCTGGCCTCTGATTGCCGACTCGCCGCCATAGGCATGCTCATGGCTTTCGGCACGACGACCCTGATCTTCTCCAGCCTGCGAAGCATATTCCTGGGCAGTCTTGGGGATGTTCTGGACTGGTTCTTGCGGTTCCTCCTCGTGGTCGGCCTCTTGGCCTACTACGAACCGATGGTTGATGCGCTCATCGCCGGCTCGGTGGAACTCGCGGACCATTTTGGAGGTCGCGCCGAATGGGATCGGTACTTCGCCGGCGCCCAGGACAAGCTGACCCCCATCCTCGAAGACCCAGACGTCGAAAGAACGGCTGCAGCTGCAGCCAATGCAGAGAGCAATGCCCCCATGGGCGAGGTAGACAACGTCGCCCGCCCGGGCATCGTCGACCGAGTACTAGGAATTCTTCGAGGTGGCGTCGTCTCAATCGTCACCGGCATTGCGTTGTTTTTCCAGGTCTTGGCGTTCGACCTCATATCCAAGCTGGCGATGACCGTGATCGCGCTGATGCGTGTACTCGGCCCCTTCCTGATCGCAGGGGGGATCTTTGCGGGCGGCGCCACCATGAAACAGTGGTTCTCGTCGTTCCTGCAGGTGCTTCTGTGGCCTGTGCTGCCTCCATTCTTCATGGTGATGCTCGTAGCCTCCCGACCGCCCGCGCCTGAAAACGTGGCGTTACCAATCGCAAATGCTGTGCTTCTGGGCGTCTTCACCGTCGCCACCCCGTTCATTGTTCAGTTTCTGTGGGGTCAAGCAGGTATTGGTGCACTCGGCTCCCTGGCTGCCCGCGGGACGATGACTGCGGCCCGCAATGCCACCGCATCAGCGATAACTATGGCCCCTGTGGCCAAGGCCCTCGGCAAGCTAGGTCTTGGCGGTATTGCCGCTGTTTTGGGTGCGACCGGTGCAAGCCAGGCTATTGGCCAGGCGGCCGAAGCCTTCGGTTCGAAAATGGCATCGATGTTCTCCGGTGGCTCTGAGCGACCCGCGGACATTCTTCGTAGCAGCTTGGTTGGCGGAGGTTCCCAGCTTGGCGAGAGCGTCTCTGGGTCCTCATCCAACAAGAGTTCGACGCAGTCCCAAGTGGCAACGCGCGAGGGCGGCGGGAGCACCCAAGCACCCGGTTCTTCTAAGCCCCCGGGCCCTGACCCCTGGGCGCAGGCTCTTGAGACTGCGGCAGCAGCTCGTAGCGCCGGCAGCGCCACGCCCCAGTCTGCCAGCAGCTCGCCCCCGAATGCTGCACTTGCGTCCTCTGATATTCCGGCTTCATCGCCATTTCGCAACCCACCCTCGTTCACGCCGCCACGCAGAGCCCAGGCGCCTGCTCCGGGCGCACGCCTGTCGCCCGAAGGCGCAGCAGCAAAGCCCGACCTCGGCCAGGATGCGATTCAAGGCATTCGGCAGATGCTTGAGAA
>JAKLEG010000675.1 GCA_022703175.1 Myxococcota bacterium
CAAGGCCGTGGCGTGCCCCGTCAACCTTATGAACCCGCCCGGCGCTACTTGGGTTTTGGTTGTCTTAAGGCTGAGTGCCAAGCGCTCCGCAACCACGAGGGTAGCGTTGAGCACCGTCTCCGAACATGCGACGGGCGCTGAGGCTGTAAGCACCACAGCTCCGGAGTCCATCGGAGCCAAAAAGATGGCCCGTCCGCCACCGTCACTCTCAATGCTGCCTGCCGTGCTGGTCCATTGCACACCGGCCGTTGGAATGGTGTCCCCACCCTCGTCATCGATGCGGTGCAACGTCACACCCGTAAAGCTTGCCACTCCGAGCTCCTGCCGCTCTACCTGCAACTCGCAGTGGCTCGGGAGCTGACGGGGCGCAGCCACCACAATCGATAGGTCGGCGATGCGCGTACCCCCCATCGTGCCCAGGCCAGTGTGGGTGGCTTGCAAGGTCAGCTCCAAACCGCTGGCGTTGCTCGGAAAATTCAATCGCGCTGCTGCCGGTATCGTGACGACTGCAGGAACATTGCTCACGATAGTCTGCGCCGCGTTACTCAGCCACTCGTCGGTGACAAGAGAGTCGAGGCGATTTTCCCGGCTACCATCAAGCTGCACCATCTCAGCACGCACGATGCTCCACGTGGCCGTGCGCGGCTCCTCGCCGCCGCTATGATTTTTTGCATCAACAATAGCCACGGAAGCAGTGGTCCCTGGAGCCAACGCCGATGGCGCTGGCGTGGGCGCGACCACGGCGGCGACCAACGCCGACGCCGGCACCTGTTCGATGGCGAGCGTCACCAGGCTGTCGGGGGTACCATCGCGGTACCAATCCACCGCGATCTCTACGTCACCCGGTGGCGGATCGGTGACGTTCACCGGCCGCAACAAAAAGCTTGGGGTGCCTACAAAACCATAGGGAAGCCCGCCGCCAATCCCCTGCCAAGTTACTAAGGCGCTCGCGGGTCCCGATAGGCATGAGTCAAAAGCAGTCCCCGAACCGCCTGAATCCACAGTGCGTCGACAGCGGAACACCGCGTCAAAGTCGCTCGCCGTTCCGAACTGGGACTGGAGCACAACATCACCCCAGCCGCTCATCCGGCCCAGAAGTTGGAGCGTGACCCCAGCGCTTGCTGGTTGACGAGCAAGCGGATACGGCGTCGCCGTTGGCTCGCTGCCGGCCAGGCCGATGCCAATCTCAGGAACCAAGATCTGGTGGTTGGAGCATGCCGTGTCGAGGCTTGAGAAAGGTGTAGCCGCCTGTACGGTGCTGCCATCGTAAGAATAGGCCACCGCGGTGATATCGCCGCAGCTACCACTCCCCTGCACGCGTACGCGCACACCTATCGAAATATAGGCCAGGCTATCTGCTGAGGTGCTAAGGTTCGCATCGACCACCTGCACCGTACCACCGCCCGTGCCCAACGGCTCCACAATCACCAAAGAAGGCGCGTCGGCGCATTGAGCGAGTTCACAGGCGCAACCTCCCGAGGCGACGGGACACTGATCCGCAGCCACAACAAAGGTCGACGCCGGCACGGTGCTTGTGACCTCTATGAGTTGCACATTCAGCGGCAACGTCACTGCAAGTCGCGTTGCATAGCCCCCGGAGAAGGTCACGTCGAAGAGCAGCTCCTGACCGATGTAGTACTGAGTGGGAGTTCCGCCGACGACCGTGATGGGCAAGTTTGCAAAAGCGGTGCTCGGCAACAGCCAAAGTGCAGGCAGAACAACAAACGCCGCGACCCTCACGGCATCACCCGTAACAATGCTGACACGCCGGTGAGTTTGTCCTGAACCATCACCGTAAGGAGCTCAGGCGCCGTGGGCACCTCAAATTCTAGCCACGTCTCACCCGCGCTGACCAAGGTCGGCACGCCGCGGCTTGCGGCGAGTTCCAATCGTTCCACCGGCCGCTGCATCCCCTGCACATCCACCCGCAGCCGTATCTGCAAGGCGCTACGCGACAAAACCTTCACGCCCAGCGTCACCGGCGTTGGTAACCGCCACTCAGCCATCACCAGAGTTTCTAGGACTGGCGCGACACCATCCCCCCGCAGGTGGATTCGCCGCGGACTGCCATTCTGAATTTCGATGCTCGCGTCGGCGGACAGGGCGAGCTCCGCAGGTAGCTGGCCATCGGCAGGCAACGTCACCACGCGGGTCGTCTTGGCCTCCGCATTTAATACTCGTAGCTCACCGCGACAGCCCACCCCTTGTGCATCGACCAGGTGCCTATGCCCGGCGATCTCCACTAGACGCCCGCGTAGACACACGGGGGTTGACGGGGTCAGCCACACACGCACCGTTGCTCTGCCAACCTGAGTGCGGGGCGGTAATGTCGCGACATATCCGCCAAAAGCCTGGGGTGTCGCAACAAACCGCAAGTCGCCATCAGCCACCACCACCGCGTGACCATGACAGAGATTGCCTGCTCTGTCGGTCACAAGCACTCGCACATCGGTGGGAGTCGTACCATCAGCAGGCGTCGGACTGGGTATGAGCTCAACGACAAGCTGCTGCGGCGCTGCCGCCACGATCGGCACCTGGATCTCTTCTCGGGCCTTACCGAATACCACGGCTAGGCGGTCGCGCCCCTCCAGGACCTCTCGTGGCGCTCGATAATCGAAACGTGTCACGCCAACCGTTAGGCGCTCACTCCCAACAACGGTGCCGCGCTCCGAAATAACCTGCAATGCGCCGGTCTCTGGCGCTCCGGCCGCCGTCACCGATGTCACATAAAGGTAACCAGGCTCGGTGCTCCCGGCCGTTAGGGCTGGCGGATAGAAAAAGCTGTGCAATCGCTGCACCTCGGGCAGATACAGATTGATGCGCGAGCGAGAGGCATTCCCCAAGGAGTCCGTGGCGATCCCAGTGCCCCAGTTCTCTCCAGGCGGCACCACGATACCC
>JAKLEG010000676.1 GCA_022703175.1 Myxococcota bacterium
AGTCGGGATCGGTGTAGAAGTTGGTCATGACTACGGTGCGGCCACGTCCTTCGTTGGCCACCGGTCCCCAGTTGGGCAAACTCTGGCCGATGGTGGCACCACGCGGCGAGCGGGCGTCGCCAGCATTTACCACCATGTCAATGAAATCGGGCAGATGGAACGCCACGGTGCGCGCCTTGTAAGGCTTTCCTGCCTTGCTCGCGAGCACTTGCTCCATGTCGTTCTTCACCGGCTCCAGGCGCTTTTGCCAGGCGAGTGACCCGGGGTTGATGCGCGCGAAGCTGACGTGGAAACCGGCCTTCTCCGAGCAGGGTTCGAAATAAACTTCGTCCGGACCGATGCGCAGGTACCAGGCGGAGTTTTCGGCGTTCATTTTGGCCCAGGCTTCGTCGGCCTTGAACCAGTCATTGTCCAAGAACGCTTGCGCGGCGGCTTTGAGGTAAGCCTTCAATGCCTCCTCTTCGCCTGCGGGGAAAAGCTCAGCAGCCGCCATCAACTCCTTGGCGACGGCGCTCATCTCGTTGGCGTACAACTCGTTGTACGGCGTGGGGTCCAGGTTGCCGTTGCCGGTATCTACGAGGCCTGCGAACTGATTGATGATTTGCTCTTTGTCCTCGCGCTCATGCAGCTTCTTGCAGAAGCCTTTGTCGGCTTGCAGTGCTGCCGGGTACAACCCGGAGAGGCGCTCGGGGCGGGAGCTCAGCGCGTTGCAGTCCTTGTCGCTTTCAGTGGTGGGGGCGCTGCACCAGGGGCCGTTGTTCAAGAAGTAAACCATGCGGCTGCGGGTATCGGTGGCCGGGATCTGGTCGGCTAAGGCCAAGCTGCCGCATTGGGCTCGGAAGATTCGCTCAACGAGGCTGGCCGCCTTCAAGATGTGACGAGCAAATTCCTTCTCGTGGGGCTTGGCGTGGCTGAGGTCGGTGCGCAAGAGCGTCAACCGGCCCTCGCTCAGCTCTTGTTTCAATAATTCTTGACGACGCGCTTCGGCAGGGTCGGTGATCTTCGGGCCGCCAAAGCTTTGTCGCGCCACGATGTCGGCATAGGCGTTCTCGAACGCTTGGCTGAAGCCTTGGGGAGTGACCCATTGGCTGCGCTCGGTGTCCGTCAGCCCCCAATAGCTGTCGAGTTCGGTCGGGTCGAGTTTCTGATCTTTGTTGGCGTCTTCGCGCCAGAACAACGGTAGCGCGAGCTCGGCTGCGGTACGGTTGAAGGCCAAGCGTTCGACTTTGCCGTAGTCGGGGGTGGCGGGGCGAGAGGGACTACAGGCGGCGCCAAGGGCTGCAACAAGGATAGAATATCGGTTCATGGCGCGCCTCTATATCGCAGGCGCGGCGTGGCTCACAACGCCTCTAGCACCTTGAGCGCAGCTTCTACGCGGCCGAACGGTGGCATCAGGTAGACGCCGTCCACCTGTGCCTGGACTTGGGCCAACGTTTCTTGGGCGATCAGGATGCCCTCTTGGGCGCCGCCATCTTTGTCGCTGGCCTGGCGCATCCGCTCGCGAATGACCGCCGGGATCTGCATGCCGGGGACCTCGTTGTGTAGGAACTCGGCGTTGCGATGGCTTGCGAGGGGCAAGATGCCGACCAGGATCGGGATGTGCACGTCGGCCACCGCGGTGAGAAAGCGTTCCAGGAGTTCAGGTTCGTACACCGGCTGCGTCATGCAAAAGTTGGCGCCAGCCTCGACTTTGTAGCGGAACCGGCGCAACTCGCGCTCCATGTCAGCGGCGCCCGGGTTTGCGCCAACACCGATGAGAAAGCGCGCGGGCTCGCCGATAGGGTTGGCGGCCAAATCTACACCGTGGTTCAAGGCCTCCAACACGCGTACAAGCCCAATACTCTCGACGTCGTAAACGGCCGTCACTCCTGGGTAATCTCCCAACTTGGGAGGGTCACCGGTGATCGCCAGGATGTTTCTGAGACCCAGGGCATGGGCACCTAAGAGGTCGGCCTGCATGCCTAAGAGGTTGCGATCTCGACAGGTGTAATGGAGCACGCATTCGAGCCCGACCTGTTGCTGAATCAACGTCGCCAGGTGCAAGGCCCCCATGCGGGCGCTGGCGCGTGGACCATCGGGAATGTTCACAACGTCCACCCCGTGTCGGCGCAGCTGTTCTGCGGCAGCCAGGACACGAGTGGCGTCGTAGCCGCGCGGGGGATTCATTTCCACTGAGACGACGAAGTGACGGTGCAGGATGGTCTGTTTAGCGAGCTTGGCACCCAAGGGTGAGCGTTCGGCGGCAGGAATGGCCTCGTGGGTGGCGGCCCGTTCGAGTGGCGTGGCGGATGTGACGGGTACCCGCGCGGGGCGCATCGCTTTAACCATCGCGGCCACCGCCCGAATATGCTCGGGGGTGGTACCGCAACAGCCGCCCAACAGTTGCGCACCGGCATTGATAAAGCGGCGAGCGTACTCTGCCATGTAGTCGGGCGAGGTCATGTAGAGCACGCGCCCATCGACCAAGCGCGGTGAACCGGCGTTTGGCATGGCCGCCAACACCTGCTCCCGATTGGCCAACCGTAGGCGTTCCACGGTGGCCAGCATATCGTGCGGGCCTTCTGAACAGTTGGCGCCCACCACCGACACGCCCAAGCCCACCATCGCGGTCATCACTTCTTCGGGCGTGTAGCCCACAAGCGTCCGACCTTCGGCCGGGAAGGTGGCCATGACCACAATGGGCAGATTGCCTTCGAGACGTGCAGCCTGCACCGCCGCCGTCATCTCCTGGGTGTCGCCCAAGGTCTCCATGATGAGCAGGTCAACACCGCCGGCCACGAGGCCGCGGATTTGCGGGCGAAACAACTCGATGGCTTCACTGACGGCGATTTTGCCGAGCGGGCTTAGCGGTTTGCCCAAGGGGCCCACCGAACCGGCCACCCAGGCGCGCTCACCG
>JAKLEG010000677.1 GCA_022703175.1 Myxococcota bacterium
AGGCTGCCCGTAAGCTGGGTGTAACGGTGGCCGAAGGCGAGTTTGGCGCGATGATGCAAGTGACGCTCGTCAACGATGGCCCCGTGACACTGGTGGTGGATTCTGCTGACCTGAGAGGATCAACTAAGGATATCAACCAGGCGACGCCGTAGAACTTCTGCTTGCCAATGACAGGTGCACATCCGTACAGTGCCACCCATGTCGTATCCGCCTGCCATGGGTCCGTTTGAACGCCCGCAAGCCACCCCGTGGAGCACGCCGAGGGGCGTCGCCGCCGTGCTTGAAGCCTGGCGCACCGATGCCAAGTTACGGCGCAACCTGGTGTTGGACCAATGCCTGCCGCCTCAAGCCGGTCGCTACGCGCCCCTTCCTCCTGCCATGTTTCCGGCGTTGGCGGAGGCGCTGAAGGCGCGCGGTATCCGTGAGTTGTTTACCCATCAGGCCGAGGCATACACGCTTGCCGCGCAGGGGCGTGACCTGGTGGCCGCGACCCCCACCGCGTCGGGCAAGAGTCTTTGTTACAACCTGCCGGTGCTCGATACATTGGGACGTACGCCTACCGCCCGTGCCATCTACCTGTTTCCCACCAAGGCGCTCTCGCGCGACCAGGAAACCGCGTTGCGCGCGCTGATGACAGAGGCACACCTGGACGGCGGCGCGATTACCTACGACGGCGACACCCCAGGCGATGCCCGGCGCTCGGCGCGAGAGAAGACTTCGATTCTCATCACCAACCCCGACATGCTGCATACCGGCATCCTGCCACATCACGCCTCGTGGGCACGGCTGTTTGCCAACCTTAAGTATGTCGTCATCGATGAGTTGCACACCTATCGCGGTGTGATGGGTTCGCATTTGGCCAACGTACTGCGCCGCTTGGAGCGTGTGGCGCGCTTTCATGGTTCAACGCCGGTGTTCATCATGGCCTCGGCCACCATCGGCAATCCTGCTGAGCATGCTCGCCGCATGCTAGGGCGGGAGGTGGCGTTGGTGGGAGAGAGCGGCGCACCGGTCGGCAATCGTCAGGTGGTGGTGTACAACCCGCCGGTGGTGAATGCGGAGCTGGGAATTCGTGCCAGCTACACCAAAACCGCGGTGCGGTTAGCCGCCGACCTGATTCGGGCACGCGTGCCTACCCTAATTTTTGGCCAAAGTCGCAACAGCGTAGAAGTGATGCTTAAGTATCTGCGCGACGCTGTGGCCGACGACAAAATCGCTCCTGAGTTGATTCAGGGCTATCGCGGTGGCTACTTGGCCAATACGCGCCGGGCCATCGAGTCCGGACTGCGCGAAGGCTCGGTGTTGGGTGTGGTGGCCACGAATGCTCTAGAGTTGGGCATCGACATTGGTATGTTGGATGCCGTTGTTTGCGCGGGCTATCCCGGGAGCATTGCCGCCCTCTGGCAGCGCTTTGGTCGAGCCGGCCGGCGCGGCGAGCAGTCGCTTTCGGTGTTGGTGGCCTCAAGCGCACCACTCGACCAGTACTTCGCCTCGTTGCCGCAAGCGTTGGTGGGGGCGCCCATCGAAGAGGCGCGTATCGACCCCGATAATATCGAAATCCTCATTCAGCACCTGAAGTGCGCCGCCTTCGAAATCCCGTTTGCCGCTGGCGACGGGTTTCGCGAGCTGCCCCCGGGGGCCGTACAGGATGCACTCGACTACTTAACGTCTCACGAGGTGTTGCATGCCTCGGCCGGTGCGGGTGGCAAAACCCTGTATCACTGGTCGACCGACAGCTATCCGGCCAATCATGTCTCTCTGCGCAGCATCGGCTGGGACAACGTGGTGATCATCGACGTGGAGCGCGACCTGACCATCGCTGAGTTGGATTGGCGCAGTAGCCACACGATGCTGCATGAACAGGCGATTTATCAACAGGAGGGCGAGCAGTATCAGGTGGAGCGACTCGACCTAGAGAACCACAAAGCCTACGTACGCAAGGTGGAACCCGATTACTACACCACGGCCATGACCTACACGCGCGTTGCTGTCATCCAAGAGGACGCCAAGCAGGAAATCTCGTGGCACGAGCACGCACTCAACGTGGGTTCGGGCGAGGTCAGCGTGGTGGAGAAGATTGTCGGCTACAAGAAGATCAAGTTCCACAGCCATGAGAACGTCGGCTACGGAGATGTGCGCCTGCCGGAAATTCAAATGCATACGGCAGCTTGTTGGCTGACATTTTCGGAGGCATTGGTAGCGGCCGTGCACGCACCGCGCCCAGCGGTTGTAGACGCCATACGCGGTTTGGGCAACGTGATGCACACAGTGGCCGCGGTGGGGCTCATGACCGACCCGCGTGATTTGGGTTGGACCCTGGGTGAAGGGGGCGAAGCCGGCGAAGCTGCACACAAAGATGGCTCTGGCGTGCTCTTCAATCCAACGCTGTTCTTCTATGACCATGTGCCCGGCGGCATTGGCCTTGCGGAGCGGCTGTTTGGCGAGCGCGATACTTGGCTTGTGCGTAGTCGCGCGCTCTTAGAAGGGTGTGCCTGTGCAGGAGGCTGCCCGGCCTGTGTTGGACCGCCGGTTGGCACGGTGGTGGGACCGAACGGGGTGATGAACCCCACCCAGGCAACAATGGCGCTGGAACTGCCACGCAAAACCATGGCGTTGGCGTTACTAGAGCTTTTGGGCGTGCCGAGACTGTCGTAGGTAGCGATGAATTTAAAAGCCAAACTTGCCCGTTTGGGAGCTCCCGGTGTGCCAGCGCCTCAGGATACGCCTGCGGCGACGCTCGACCCTCCGGCGCAGCCCACCCATGACCGGCGGGTGTTGGCGCTGAAGGCGCAGTTGGCGGCATTTACCGAGAAACAACGGGAACGCCACGCGCGGGTTTATAAACGTCCCACCGCGGTAACGCCCCACCACTTGCCGGGACACCTGC
>JAKLEG010000678.1 GCA_022703175.1 Myxococcota bacterium
ATGGCAAACCGACCTTGTTGCCGGCCCTGCCACAAGGCCGGCACCCCGACGTGATCTTTAAAGGCGATCAGTTTTCGTTGGCAGCATTGCTTGAAGGCCGGATGAGCTTCAGCGATGCCTTCGTTACCGGCCGAGTTTCACTGGCAGGCGATGTTGTGAAAATTGTCCAACTAAAACAGGCTCTTATACCAAAGACTTCGTAAGGAGAGGGCGATGGCAGATACCCCAGAGATGTACGAGATGCCGATGGTCAGCCTGTGGGCTGTGCATTCGTCGCGCGAGGAGCGGCCGGTGTTGCGCGGCTGGGCCAAGAGCGAAGGTGACGCTGAGAGCTTGGTTGCAAACCTGAAACTCAAGGACGAGCAACCTGAGGACGAGTATTGGGTCGAGCAGATGACGGCCCACGATTTTAAAATTTACCAGTCGATGGGGATCATCCCCGCAGAACTGAAGGTCTAAGACCTTTCCCTACGCGGAGTCCACCTATGCCCGGACTACTTGATAGACTAGCTTCCTATCTCCACCAAGCGGCTCCCGTGCCGCCCCCTGCGCCTGCCGCGTCGGCACCTCACGTTGCTCCTGCGGCAGTGCGGCCCGCGACTTTGCAGAGCACTGTGTCACAAGCCGCAGTGGACACGATCGATCGTGTGACAACAACAACGTTGGATCCGCGCGCGAAAGAAATCGCCGCGGTGAAAGAGTTGCGCCGGTTGATCGAGTCTGGTGGTCTGCAGAAGTATTACGACGCCGTCATTGGGCGTGTGGTGGACACCGACCTGGAAGCCAAGGCAAATGAACTGTTTGCCAACCTGCCCAAGATCAACGCCGCGGCCACGGCCGAAGAGCTTACTGCGTTGGGGCTGTGGACCGTGGCGCCGCGCGGTATCGAACAGCTGCTCCAAAGTCCACGCTACTTGCCTGGCCGGCGGTTGTTGGTCTTTGCAAGCTTGAACCCGGATTTCAATGCGGCAAACAACGGCTTCTTGACCTACTTGGCCCCGGACCAAGGGGGCGTTCCGGGCGTGACGTGTCGCGCGGTGTTGATGGGTGAAAAGGGAGACAGCTTCCTGGTGCACATCGACGGCAAAGATGATCCGGTCGAAATCTCCAAGAAAGAGATCTACAAGTACAACCAACCTACTGATTTTCGTCAGAGCGTAGGTGGTCAGCTCGACCCCGATCGTTTGGTGGTGGGTTCAGGCGGGACGACGTACGGCGAAGTGGATTATCGCGAGCCGTTGACCAAGGCGAAGGTCTGCGAAGTGGCGATTCGCCTGGACAAGACCGTTGGCCAATTGGACTTTGCCAAGGCTTTGACCGCAACCGTGATGGGGGACAACGCCGCCGCCGATGCGAGCGTGCAATTGCGCGATCAAGTGATGCGCACCATCCGTGGTTGCATCGATATGGAGTACTACAAGAGCCAGTACGCAGAAAAGTACAAGCAGGATTTCCGCCCCCATGCAGCCCGTTGCTCCACCGGCCGCGCCGCCATTCGTGGTACTGGCAAGTGCCATGACTTCGCGATTGTCGGCATGGGTCTGTTGTCGCCGTTTGCGGCCAGCCTGGGGATTGATGCGTCGTTCTACTACGGTCATTGTTATCGCGGCGTGGAGAGCTATCAGGCGGGCGCTAAGCTGCCATCTGACATCGACGCATCCAAGCTCATCAAGATTGGCGGTGGCCGATTGATGGAGAACCCGTTTGTACACCAGGCGACGCGCAGCCGCGGGCCAAACGGCGAAATCCTTAAGAATGCCGATGGCTCACCCGTTATTGAAAGCGGTGGCCACAGCTTCACGGTGTTGTATTACCGAGGCGCCGGAGCTGCTCTACGCGTATCGGACCCGACGTGGGGTCAGCCCTGCGTTGAGGCTGACGTTGCGTTTACGACCAAATATGGAGACCGCAACCCTGACCGAAACTGGTTTGTTCCGCCGACCTTGCCGGTGGCCGCTGCCGATGTTGATTGCTCGGGTCGCATGACAAGCAAGACGCCTGGTGTGATGTTCGGGAGCCAAGGCGCGGGCCGCGAGAATCATATCAGCTCGCGATTGGCCTCGTTGTTCGGCGGCTAACAATCTCGCGCTATTCCTCTTCGTCCCCCAGAGCCTTGAGATGACTGGCGGCTTCAGTCGCGAGCTTTTTGTCTTTGTTCTTTTGCGCTACCTGATGGACTTCACGCCACGCCTCCAACTCAGTGGGGTTATCCCGGGCGAATTGCATCAGTGTGTTTTGTGCTTGTTTGCTACCCCGTCGCCAGGCGATCTGGGCCTCGCGGAACTCCAACAACGGGTGGCTACCCAAAGCTTGGCGAACTTGATCTAACGCTTGATCGGCCTCTTCGAGTTTGTCCATTGCGATGAATGCGCCCGCGGCACCCAAGAGCAGCATCGCGTCGTCGGGTTTCTTCGCGAGCAACTCCAGGTAGTCCTCAGAGGCCAAGGCCGCATTGTCGGTGAGCAAGCGCAAACGCGCGCGCATGCGCCTGGCTTTGACGTCGTCAGGCCAGGCGAGGAGGAGACTGTCGAGATACTCTAGCGCTTCGGGTGTCCGTCCGGTTGCGGCTAAACAGCGGGCTAACATGCGTATCGCCTCGGGGCGCTTGGCGTCGGCCTTGACGACGCGCTCCAAGACCGCCACGGCCTCGGCGTGGCGGCGCGACTTCATCAGGGCATAGCCTAGATCTTGTTGCACTTGGAGGTCATTGGGTCGTTTGTCGGCACAGGTCGCAAGCTCAGTCACGGCAGCTTCGGGCTGGTCGAGGAGCAAATAGGTGAGGCCCAATTCCTGACGCATCTCCAGGTCATCGGGGGCAATGGCGAGGTAGGCTTGATAGGTTCGTACCGCCTCGTCGTAGCGGCGTGAAACGTCGTAGACACTGGC
>JAKLEG010000679.1 GCA_022703175.1 Myxococcota bacterium
CGACCACCCCTGCAGGGCCTGATGCCGTTTACCTGGCCTGGCTACCGGCCGTCGACCGGCACACCGCCGCCGCCGCGATCCGGTACAGCATTTACGTCCAAGACCCTGAGGCCACCGCCAGTTGCTGCAGCCAATCCGGTGAGACTGCGCCCTGTTGTGCCGGCTGCAAGGCCCGCGACAGCATCGGTAGCACCGCCGCCACCCTCACCGAAGATGCCGCTGGCAACATCCTGGCCGCAGGCAAATCCTACATCTTTGCAGTGCAAGCTCGCGATGACGCAGACAACCTCAGCAACGGTTGTGTGACGAAAACCGAATCGACGGCCTATGCCAACCGCGCCCCGGATTTCGCGGAACCGGGCGTGTTCGTTTACACCCTGGGTGAAGGTACTGAGCTTGTGGTGCCCGTAAGCGCTATCGACCCCGAAGGGCACAACGTCCTGTTATCGTTAGGCCTCAATACCGTGGGTGCTCAGCTTAGGGGGGATGTGTGGGCCGGTGATGCCGAACTGGTGGTGCTCCCCGACTTCGCCGCCGGAGGCAGCACCTCGGGTGGCTCGCGCACATACCTCGTGGAGCTGTTGGCCTCCGACGGCCTCGACACCGCGCGCTTGCTCGCCCAATTCACCGTATTAAACGTTGACCTGCCGCCGCGCCTCACCTTCAGTGCCGTCGACCGAGCAGGTTGCCCAGCCGCGCTCGAAGGCGTCACGACGCCGCCGCTGCCACAGCATGATCAGATCCTGGATCCCATCACCGTGCAAGCGGGCACCGATTTCCGACTGCCGTTGTATGGTGTGGATTGCGACCAAAATGCCGTGCAACTGGACGCCGTTTTTGTAGATCTGCCGCATCGCTTCGCGAGCAGCGCGCCAGGCATTGCCCAGGACACCACCGCGATTCTGGAGCTGCAACCGAGCACCGAGCACGTGGGTCGACATTGGCTGCAGTTCCAGGTTTCGGAGCCCGGACGCCTAGGGACCGAGGTGCAGGTGCGCTTGCCGGTGGATGTGGTGCTGCAACGCCCAGCCCAGGCGCGTTTCTTCGATATCGCTGACGCCAGCACTTACGGCATTGCCGTGGGGGTCGTGGCCGATGCCGGACAGCCTGCCGTGGTCGTCCTGCAGGAACTGACCTACGCCAAGCTGCGCCTGTTGGTCGCGCAGATCGACGCCCAAGATGCCTTGAGCGGCGCCACCGAGGCTTACACCACTGCGGATGGTCTTGAGGATCTATGCTGCCCAGGGGCGATCGGCCTTGGGGATTTCGATGGTGATAGCTACACCGATGTCATCGCCGTTAGACAATTGGGGTGCGGCTGCTTCGGTAAGCCGGAACGCGCCCAGGTATTCTTTGGCGACGGTGCTGGCCACTTTGCGCGCGGGCCACTCTTTAACCCCTACGACGACCCGGACGACCTGAGCAGCACCGGCGTTCAATGCCAGCCCCGCCAAGTCGTGGCCATCAACTTGGATGGCGACAGCGACGACGAGGTGGCGTTTAGCTGCGGCGCGTATGGTGAGGCCTTGGCACCCGAGTTGCCGCTGGCTAATTTTACCGGACGTAACGCGCCCACCCGCACATTGTTTGCCGACCCCGCGTTTTACGGTGCCCGTGGCCTCATCGGCGCTGACATCGATGCGGACGGAAACTCGGAGTTGCTCTCCGCCGACGCCGATGCTGCCGATGACAGTCCCGGTGGCGTTTCGATTTGGCATAGCAATGGCGCAGGTGGCCTGACACGCACGGCCAGCCTTCGGGACCCGAGCTTTGGCGAGGGTCTCGACCTGGCCGCAGGTGATCTAGACCAGGATGGTTTGGCGGACCTGGTGCTGCTCGCCAACGTGGATGGAGAACTGAATTATCATCTGTTTCGCCAAACCGCCGGCCCTAGCTTCTCCCGCATCGCGAGCGTCATGGCGCCCGCAGAGGCAAGCAACGTCGCCATCGCATCGGTGTCTGGCGACGCGTGGCCAGACCTGCTCTCCGTGGGTTCGCAAGCATTCGTCACGATCGCCGGCCGGAGCACCACCGATGGGTGGTTGGGGAATTACTCGCGGTACCTGACCCCCGTGGAACTGGACGATGGCTACTTGGGCGGCTGGGGACAAACCGCACGATCTCCCACCGGCAACGCGCTGTTGGTACCAGCGCGCAAAGGCACAGGCTATCCGGGTGATGCCGGGATCGCCGTCCTCAAGGTGCGCACGCGTAATCCAAGCAATGCCTTGGTATGGGCGCCCCTCAGCACCAACCCCGGTCCCACAGGCGGGGCGCGGGTGAGCGCCGATCTTCTCAGCGTCCCGAATCTCACCGGCTCCCCGAATGATATGGTGTTCGCCTACGACGACACGTTGTGCACAGTGAGCGACATCTCGACGAGCACCGCGGGCACCGCGACCTGCGTGACCCTACCAGCGGGCGACTCCATCTACGTCTTGCTTACCGCCGACGTCGACGCCGACCGCATGGCGGAGTTCCTGGTACTGCGCAGCGACGGTACGTTAGCGATAGCCACAAGCGTGGCCCCCCTGCGGATCCAAGAACTCATCCCAGTGCCGCAAGGATGCCGGGATCTGCAGTTCGCCGATTTCGATGGTGATGGTGCAAGTGACCTCTGGTGCTTCCAAGACAGCCGGCTGACGGTGTTTACCGCGGAGCAATCTCAAGGCCGACCCACCGGCTACTTCAACACCATCCCCACCGAAGTACCTCTGGCGCCAAACTTGTACAGCTGTCGCAGCCAGGACCTTCAGGGCGATGGTGTCGACGAAGTATTGTGCCTTTCGAGCAACGATGCATGGGGCATCGAGGCCCAAGTGTATCGTCTGGAAGGTAACGACATCGTCCAGGGACGGCGCCTGGTGGCAACTGCCAACCTCACG
>JAKLEG010000068.1 GCA_022703175.1 Myxococcota bacterium
CTCGCATGGTCGCGTCGTTTACGCATACGCAGCCTTGAGTTTCATTGGCACACGTTGGCGTGGCGCCGCTGCACGCGGTGCAACTGGGGCCACAGCGTGCTTCAGAGTTGCAGGCAAGGCAGTGCCCATCACTACACCACAGCCCGGTGGAACAGGCGGCCGGGGCGCCACAGATGCATCCCGGTTGGCAGGTCGCGAGGCAGCCATTGCACTCGTTCAGGTCGCCGTCGTCGCAGGCTTCAAATAGGTTTTGTACCTGGCTATCGCCGCATTGGTCGTTGCGGGTGCAGTTACCACTGCAGCCGTTGGCGGTGTCGCGCGCATCGCCGTCGTCGCAGCTTTCAAAGGCCGCATCCACCTGGCCATCGCCGCAGTAGGGTGACAACCCTGAGCAGGTGCTGTTGCAATGGGGCGTTGGTTGCCAAGCGTCGTGGTTCGCAGGGCCATCGTCGCAGAGCTCGCCGGCGTCGGCGAACACCACCCCATCACCGCATTCCGAGGGGACGCAACCTTGTTTGGCTGCGACGCAGACTCCCGGCTCGCCGTTTTCTGGTTGAGTACAGGCGCGACCGTCGAAGCTCGCAAGGGCGATGTGAAAAACTGCCGCTTCGCCAAGTGCGACGCGATTATCATCGCAGCCATCCAGCGTGCAGGCGTCCGCGTCGTTCACCGTCGGTGGTGTGCCTGCCACGCAGTGGTAATTGAGGCACTGCTCAACGCCGTTGCAGACACTGCCGTCTTGGCACTCGCTCCCCAGGTTTTCGGGAGTGCAGGCTGGGCCCGTGACGCACCCGACGCTGGGGTCGCAATACGAGCCGGTGGCGCAGCGGCTATGATCCACTGTGATGTAGCAGCTCTTCGCCTCCTCAAGGCACGTGCTCTGGACGCAGTCAAAGTTGGAGGCGCATGGGGCGTCGGTACGAACGCATTGTTGTGCCTGGCAGCGCCAGCCACCATCGCAATAAACCGCATCCTGGCAATCAGCGTCGCTGTCACAGGGGGCGGCGAGTAGCACGGTTGCGGTGGGGGTGCCGTTGCGTTGAAAGTGCGCCAAAGTCTCGCCGCGGCCGAGTACCTGGCCGGTGATGGTATTGCGCGCCTCGACCCACAGTCGTTTGTCGCCGACGCGCGGTGCCGTGACCGTGATGCTTGTGGGAAACTCCAGAGAACCTAAGCTGTTGGCCGTCAGCTCTGCGAGGGACTCGCCGACAGCTAGGTTGTTGGCGTGAGTTGCGATCGCGTCAGGATCGCTGACCGTGAGGACTACAAAGGCAGGTTCGCTCACGCAACTGGTAACCGCTGCAAAAGCGAGGAACCCAACAGTGCTGTTGCGACGACAGGCACAGTGCATGGGTGCTCCGATCCTTCTAAAGTAGTATAGCCAACGCCACCAAACTATTCAAGGAAGCGGCGTCAGAGTGCGCAGTACGACCGGTGTTGCGTCGGCATATTGTGCGCCGCACAAATAGACCTGCAGGCTGTCGCAAAATGGAACACGCGTTGCAATTTGGGACGCAACTTTCGGGACACAGCGTGACGTCTCCCTGCGGCCGGGTGTGGCGCAGCGTTGGCATGAGCTTTGCTTTGGTTGGCTGCAGGAAGCGCGCACCCCAAGTGGGAGCGGCGGTTCTACAACCTTGAACAAGGCAAAGTCCGTGGGGCTTGCCTGAGGAGAATGTCATGCGTGCGCAGGTTTCGGCAGAGGAATTTTTCGGCACCTTGGTGCCAGGGCATTTGGGCACGCTGGAGTTGCCCCGGGCCGAGCGGGCCACCTACGTGTTTCGCTTATTTGGGGCGACGGCCAGTGAGTGGAGCATCGATTTGGGGACGCGTGAGGTGCGTCGGGGTGGGCTGCCCGAGCCCGACCTGTATGTGGAGATGGAGCACCGGGATTTTGAGGCGCTTTTGGATGGCGCACTCGATATCCACGGTGCGGTGGTAGGGGGACGAGTGCGCTTCAAAGGCGACATTCGCTTACTGACGCACCTGGGGCGCTTATTGCAGAGCCAGCCCAACTGAGTGGCAGCACCAACGACAATAACAATAGGAGATTCTGGCGATGAGAATGACAACGGCATTAACGTCCAACAAGACGAATTGTTTTGACCTGACCTCGGCGGCTCTGGTGGCGGACGCCACGCAGCTGCGGAATCTGAGCCGACAAGCGCTCGGGCGCGCCCACGACGAATTTGACTCCGCTGACAGCCGCACCCGCGTTGCGGCCCTCAACCTGCTCGGCGCTGTGGTCAACACGGGGTGGGCGAGCGGCTATGCCGCCAAGGGCACGGCGCAAGGCGTGGTGCTGGGCGGCGGTCATGCTGTGGCGGCGTTGGGCGTGGGCTCGGCAGCGTTGGCTGTGCAGGCTGGCGAGGAGACGCTGTCCTTGGGGGCACGCGTGCTAAACGCGGCAGCACGCGGCTTCGTGCGGTTAGGCAACGCTCTGACCGATATACTGGGCGACGGCAAGATGGCCACCGTGAAAGAGGTCGAAACGCAGGCAGAGCCCCGCTTGTCGACGCGGCTGTACCACAGCGCCGAGCGGCAGTGGGCGCAAAGTGGCGAGAGTTTTGCTGCAACCTGGGCCTCGTACGGGCAAGCGATGGGGTACGCCTTGGGGGCGCAGGTGAACCTCAGCTACGCCGCGGCCTACGGTGGCTTGGCCATGGCCGACCTGGCGCAAGGGCTTGCCGTGGTGCCTGTGGCGGCCGCTGCCCAAGCAGCAGCTTTTGCCTCGGTGGTGGGAGCCTTGGGGGTACAAGCTGCCGAGGCGGGTGTGGCGGGAGCGCGCGACCTCTTACTTTTGGGGGCCCAGGCTGCGGCCGGCTTGGGTCGGGCGGCGGCGCATCCAGGAAATGCCGCGTCGGTAAATGTCACGGTGGAGCGCGAGCAGCGCTGTCATACCCTGGCGCTGCGGGAGCTCTTGCGGGCGCAACCCGAGCTCGCGCGGCTGCCAGCGGCGCAGCAATTCCTGCGCCTGTGTGCCGCACAACCGTAGCCATTTCAAGAACGCTGCTCACCTGACCTGAGCGTCGGCAGGATCTGTGTGCGCGTGGCGATCCTGCCGACGACTCGCGCGTAGGGATGACTCTCGACTGTTCGTGCCCCTCCCATCGATGGCCTTGGTTGGCAGGGGTTTGTTGCAGAGCTTGACGCTTTGCGACGGGGCGGCCTACTACGCGAGTTCTCGCGCCGCACGGTGCGCGACGTGTGGCTTCTTGTTGAGGCGGTTGCGGCCGACCAGGGTTGGTGGAGCGACGGATGCGCGTGGCGATTGAAGAGGCGAGCCAGGCCCTTGGTCTCGCGGCGGTAGAGCGGCAGTGGCCAGGCTCTGTGACGCTCGTTTGTCCGGAGGTGAGTGACGTTCTGGCCGCACTCCGGGCAGCTCAGGCTGACGCTGCTTGTTTGGTCGTGGAGCAGAGCGACACGGGCTTCGTGTCGCCAACTTGGCAATGTCTGCTCACGGCTGCGGCAGCAGGTGAGCTACAGTTGGTGGCCGAGCTGCTGCTGCCGTTGCCCGGGTCAGAGTCTGATTCGCCGCAACGTCAAAGCCGTTTTCTTGCGGTGGCGCGCTCAGGGTTAACGCTCCCCCTATCGCTCTCAGGAGTCACACCACAAAAGACGGTCGTGGTGGTGTGGCCAGATGCACAGCCAGGGGCATTGGCGCAATTGCTGCAACTTGTCGCCAGCCGTGGTCTGAACCTGACAAGCTTGCAGCTATTGCCTGAGCCGGCGACGCGTTGGAGCTATCGGTGCATCCTGGAAGTCGCCGCTGGTTCGGCCGACCCTGGTCTTCAGGAGGCCTTGGAGAGCGTAGCAGCTTTAGCGCCGCGGGTCAGAGTGCTGGGCAGCTACGCCGCTTGGCAACACGACACAGCAGTCGAGTCATCAACGCTTGCGGTTAGCGTGCCAACGCGGCGGTTGGCGGATTTGCCGTTGTTTGATCGGCGCCAACGCCCCGAAGGCACCAAGGTGCAGGTCGGCGGCGTGGAGATAGGCGGTGCGCGTCAAGTGCTCATCGCGGGTCCTTGCTCGGTGGAAAGCGAGGCGATGCTTTTGGAAACGGCCCGGGGAGTGGCACAGGCAGGGGCCGACTTGCTGCGAGGTGGGGCCTTCAAGCCGCGGACGTCGCCCTACGATTTTCAAGGTCTGGGCGTGCAGGCGCTGAAGTACTTGGCGCGGGCGCGGGCACAAACCGGCCTGCCAGTGGTCAGCGAGGTCCTGAGTTGGGAGGAGGTGCCATTGGTCGCGCGCTACGCCGACATGCTGCAGGTGGGCGCGCGCAACATGCAGAACCTGGCGTTGTTGCGGGCGGTGGGGCGGTGCGGGAAGCCGGTGCTGCTCAAGCGCGGCGGTGGCGCTACCATTGAAGAATGGCTCCACGCCGCCGAATGTATCTTGGCGCAGGGGAACCCCAACGTGGTGTTGTGCGAGCGTGGTATTCGGACGTTTGAGCGGGCCACGCGCCACACGCTGGATCTGAACGCAGTGGCGCTGGTGCGCGAGCGCACACATTTGCCGGTGATTGCCGACCCGAGCCATGCTGCCGGCATGCGCAGCATTGTGCCGGCCCTAGCGTTGGCGAGCTTGGCCGCTGGCGCCCACGGCGTCATTGTGGAAGTTCACCCCGAGCCCGATCTAGCGCTGAGTGATGGCCCACAGAGCCTTGATATTGCGAGGTTTTCGGCGCTGGCAGCGCAGATTCGTGGGCACCGCTGATGGCGCTGGAGCTGCTCGCCCCGGCCAAGAACGTCGAGCAGGGCCTCTTGGCCCTGCGGTGCGGCGCCGACGCGGTGTACGTGGGGGGGCCACGATTTGGGGCGCGTCAGGGCGCGGCCAATGACTTGAAGGAGCTGGAGCGTCTGGTTCGCGAGGCGCATCTGTGGCGGGCGCGGGTGTACGTCACGCTAAATACGCTGGTGTACGACGCCGAATTGGAAGAGGCGCGCCGCACCGCCTGGGCGTTGGCCGAGTTGGGCGTGGATGCGCTCATCATTCAAGACATGGCGTTTTTGGAGATGCAGCTGCCGGACGTGCCGCTGCACGCCAGTACACAAGCGGTATGTGATTCGCCTGAGAAGGTGGCGTTCTTAGCCGCCAACGGTGTGAGTCGAGCAATCTTGGCGCGTGAGTTGTCGTTGGCTGAGATGCGCGCCATTCATCTGGCCGCGCCGATCGAATTGGAGGCGTTTGTCTACGGCGCCTTGTGCGTGGCCGAGAGTGGTCGTTGTGCGCTCAGCATGGCGCTCACCGGCAGGAGCGGCAATCGCGGCGAATGTGCGCAACCCTGTCGAGCGTCGTGGGACCTTTTGGATCGACATGACAAGGTGATTGTGCGCGAGCGGCCGCTGCTTTCCATTCAAGACTTGGATGTCAGCGACTACGTCGAAGCGATGGTCGATGCGGGTGTGCAGAGTTTCAAAATCGAAGGTCGGCTGAAGGACGCCGACTATGTGAAGAACGTGGTGAGCTATTTGCGCACCAAGTTGGATGCGTTGCTCTTGCGGCGCCCAGAATTGGAGCGCGCCAGTGCCGGGCGAGTGCAGCATGCGTTTACGCCCGATCCCAAAAAGACCTTTCATCGCGGCCACAGCGTTTATCGCTTGGATGGTGAACGGCGCAGCGTGGCGACGGGCGCTGTGGTAGGGCGGCTTGGAGAGCCTGTAGGAAGGGTACGGTCGTTGGCGGGGGACCGACTGTTGTTAGATCGAGACCACGCGCTCGCAGCTGGGGATGGCTTGGCGTTTGTGGACATGGACGGCAAAGTGGCCGGCACACTTGTGAACGGCGTGCAGGCACGCCAAGTGTTTGTGCAAAACCCCGCTCAGCTATGCGTGGGGACTGAGCTGTTTCGCAACCTGGATCACGCCTTTATGAAGGTGCTGGGCGCTGCCAACGTCGAGCGGCGTTTAACGGTGTCGGCGCGTCTGGAGTTTCGTGCGGGCCAAGCTTGGTTGCAACTGCGTGACGAGGATGGCTGCACTGCCGTGGTCACAGGCGAGTGTGCCGTCGAAGCGCCCAACGACCCCGAAGCATTTCGCCAGACAGTCGCGCAGGCGTTGGCCCGTTTGGGTGAGACGCCGTTTGAGCTAGGTCATTGCGAGGTGCATACCGATCATTTCGTCCCAGTCAGTCGCCTGAATGCGTTGCGGCGCGCAGCCGTGGCCGCGCTTGTTGAAAACCGGTTGCAGAGTCATCCGCGTGAACACCGGCGTGCTGTGGCCTCGACGCCCGTGCCCCTGCCGGTGGTGCGGCTGGACCACACATGGAACATCGCCAACGCCTTGGCTCAGCGTTTCTATGAAAAGCATGGCGGTGTGGTGTGCGAACAGGCGTTGGAGGTGACTCATAACTACGTTGGCAAGATGATGATGACGACGCGCTTGTGCTTGCGGTTTGAGCTGGGGGTCTGTCCGCGGCACGAAAATCCAGAGCCGTGGCTGCGTTTGAGCGACCCTGGTGAGCCGTTGACGCTCAAGAACGGTCCGCATCGTCTGCGCTGTGAATTCGATTGTGTTCGCTGCCGGATGCTGCTGGTGCTAGAGCGCTAACCGTAGGTGTAACAGCGATGTCGGAACGTCCATCCAGCCCGTTTGTGTCACAGCTAGAGCTGCCGATTGGCCGCGATCGGCGGCCGGATCGCAACGCCCACAAAGGCGGGCGGAGTTTTTACTTTTTCGATTTCGACGACAACATCATGCGGCTCAACACCTGCATTTCCATCTACAACGATCGCACTGGCGAGGAGCAGGTGCTGTCCACCAAGCATTTTGCGCGCGTGCATCGGCAGTTGGGTAAACCCGGGCCCTATCAAGATTTCTGCATCCACCCCGACGACCAAACCGGCAGCTATCGGCGCTTTCGCGATCTCCCCGCCACGGAGCTGCAGGGCAGAGAGCAGCCATTCGTGGAGGATTTGCGTGCGGCGTTGGAGCAAGGTGACCTGGTGTGGAAGGGGCCGAGCTGGGAGTTTTTTTTCCACGCGGTGTTCAATGAGCGTCCGCTCGCGCTTGTGACTGCGCGTGGTCATCATCCGGATACAATGAAGGCCGGCATCAAGGTCTTGTCGGAGGCAGGGTTTCTGGCTGGTGAGCCAAATTACTTAGGAATTTATACGGTGAGCCACCCTGGGGTGCGCGCCGAGTTGGGTGACCCGGAGAAGCAACGCAGTATTCCCGAGCTTAAGCGCGAAGCGATCCTACGCTCGGTGGCCACCGCGATGCAGCGCTATGGTGAAAACCCCTATCACCGCTTTGGCATGTCCGACGACGACCCCGCCAACGTGGCGCTCGCGGTCACCGCGATGCAAGAGCTGAAGGTCCGGCACCCGAAGAATGCGTTCTTCGTGATCAATACCCACGGCGAGCCGCCGATTACCACCGAGATTTTCGCCCACTCCACCAACAGCGCACCGATGCCACACGTGGAGCAACTTAGGCTGTTTGGAGGCTGACAAAATAGCGCGGCGATCGTGTCGGAGAGGTTGACTTATGGCCGTCGGTAAGTAAGATGCGCGCCCTCGGTGCCTTTGGCGCCACTACGAGTCTGTTCGTTCGCGGAGAATTACTATGAAGCGCACATTCCAACCCAAACGTCGTCGTCGCTTGAAGAACCACGGCTTTCGCAAGCGCATGGCGAGCCCGGGTGGCCGCCGCGTGTTGAAGCGCCGCCGCACCAAGGGCCGCAAGAAGCTTACGGCCAAGATCAGCGGCAAATAGACGTTGCGGAGCACGGCCGTGCTTGCCGCTCTGCACCTGCGTCGGCGCAGCGAATTTTTGCGTGTGCAGTCGGGGGGCAAGCGTTTTCGCGGCACGTGTGTGTTTATCCTCGTCGCGCCCAACGGAACAACCGCTCGCCGACTCGGGTTAACCGTCAGTCGTAAAGTGGGCAATGCTGTCATACGGAATCGTGTGCGGCGGCGCCTGCGCGAGATTGTTCGCCATGACCCAAACGGTGTTCCGGCGGGGTACGATTTGGTCATCATCGCGTTAAGCGACGCGAGCACCGCGACTTTTCAAACTCTGGCGGAGGAGCTCCAATGGCTCATCCAGCGCGCCCACGCATGGGCATCCTCCAAGCCATCCTGATTGGATTGATTCACTTCTATCGCGCCACCCTCTCTTGGCTGTTGGGTGGCCAGTGTCGTTTTTACCCGACCTGTTCTTGTTATGGGTTGGAGGCGATCCGACGGCATGGCTCGGCCCGGGGTTCGTGGCTGACCTTGAAACGGATTGGGCGCTGTCATCCTTTTCATCCCGGTGGCTACGACCCGGTGCCGCCTTCTTGTGGAGTTGAATCATGAGTGAGCAACAACGCGTCGTCGCTGCTGTCGCGCTCTGCTTGGCCATTTTTCTGGGTTGGCAGTATTTGGCACCCAAACCGCCTCCCCCAAAGCCCAAAGCGGCCGCATCGGCACCGACCGAGGTCGCCAAGGCAGAAGCCGTAACGGCTCCGACCGCGACGAGCGCTGAGGCCAGTGGCTCTCCGGTAGCCACTCCGGCGGTTGTCCCCGAGGAGAAGCGCAGCTTTTCGACACCGTTGTTCGATGGCGAATTGTCCAACGTTAAGGCCTCGCTTACAGCGCTGCACCTGAAGAACTACCTGGAGCGAGAAGAAGGCAAGGCGCCGCGGCTCCCAGTTTCTTTGGTGACGTCGGAGGTAGAGGGCGCGCCCCGGCAGGCGCTCGTGACGTTCGACCTGGGCGGCAAGAACCAGGTTCCGGCCATGACCTTTGAGCCTGGCAGCACGACGTTGATGCTGCGGGGCACCAACGCCACTGGGGTAACCACCCAAGTCGAAGTGACCCCGCGCCAAGATGTCTACGCGCTTGACTATTTGCTCACGGTGACCAACGCCAGCGCTGAGCCCACGCCGGTGGGGGCGGCGATGACCCTAACGTTGAAGCCGACGCTAAAGGGCACGTCAGGATTCTTTGCGCCGCCAGCCGACATGCTGAACGGCCTGTGTGGCCACAACGGCAAGGTTGAGCGCAGCGTCGCAGCGACGTTGGTGAAAGATGGCGCCTACAAGACCACCGAAAAGGTCGCCTGGGTGGGCATCGATCGGCAGTATTTTGTGACCGCCGTGTTGCCGGCTGAGCCTGCTGCCGCGGCGTCGTGCGAGCTGTCTGCCAAGGAGCTTTTACACACAAAGAACGGCAAAGAAGAAAAAGAGGAGCTCCTGACGGTGACCTATGCGGTGGCCCCGGAGTCGCTTGCGCCTAACGCCACCTGGCAGAAGCGCTTCACCGTGTACCTCGGACCGAAGCGGAGTGAGAGCCTGGCGGCCGTATCGCCAGCGCTCACCGACACCATCGACTACGTGATCATGAAGATTCCGATGGGCGCTATCGCTCGGCCGATGGTCTACCTGTTGAACCTGTTCCACGGCTGGACCCTGAGCTGGGGCCTCGCCATCATGATGCTCACGCTCTTGGTGAAATTGTTGTTGTTCCCGGTGACGCTGAAGAGCTCGTTGTCGATGCGCAAGATGCAGCTGCTCAAGCCTGAGCTCGACAAGCTGAAGAAGGTCTACGAGAAAGACCGCGAACGTCAGCAGCTGGAGCAGATGAAGCTGTTCCGCGAGAAGGGCGTCAATCCGTTGGGCGGCTGCTTGCCGATGCTGTTGCAGATGCCGATCTGGTTTGCGCTGTATCGCACGCTTTGGAGCGCAGTGGACCTTTACCAGCAGCAGTTCTTGTGGATTCCCGACCTGACGGCCAAAGAGCCTTTGCCCTTTATGGCGGTGGGTATCGCGCTTCTAACCTTCTTGCAGCAGAAGTTGACGCCTACGACGATGGATTCACAGCAGGCCAAGATGATGCTCTACATGATGCCGGCGATGATGCTGTTCTTCATGATCGCGCTGCCGTCGGGACTTGTGCTCTACATCTTAGTGAATGCAATCTTGACCATCTTCCAGCAGGTCGCTATCAACAGAACCAAGGTGAGCCTGTAGGATCGTTTCTAGTGGCTCAAACAGACAACCTCTTATCTACGGTGGCCGCAAAGGCCACCATGCTGTGAGACAATAGCCCTCGGAGTGCACCATGTCCCGTCGTGAATTCTCGGGCCGCAGCGCGGCCGAAGCAGCCATCAAAGCCTGTGAAGAGCTCGGAGTTTCGCGCTCAGCACTCAAATACGAGGTCGTGTCCGAAACGGGCACGGGCTTGGAGAAACGGGTGGTGATCGCCGTTAACACCGAGCAGGTGGCGGCCAGCGGTGCGCAGAGCCCCTTCGAGGACCGCCCCTCGGGGGGCGGCGAGCGGCATGAGCGGCGCGAGCCTCGTGACGATCGTGGTGGCGATCGTGAGCGTCCGGCTGATGGCGGCTATCAAGCGCGCCATGGTGATGACGATCGTGGTAATCGTCGCGACCGTCATGACCGGGGTGGTCGTGGTGGTGACCGCCATGGTGCTCGCGGCGGCCGTGATCGAGGTGGTCGCGGGGGCGATCGGCATGGCCGACATGACCGCGGCGAGGGCGATCAACGTCGTCGTGAAGAAGAGAGCATTGAGTCGCTGTTGAATCTTGAGACGTTGCCGCAAGGCACGTTGGAGCTTAAGCCCGAAGTGCCGGGTGGCGAGCGCGCGACCAAGGCACGCACGGTGCTTGCTGAGATGCTACAGCTTTCCACCATCAAGGTGACGCCGACGCTTGTGCTAGATGGTCCGGAAGAGATCATCTTCGACTTGCGGGGCGCCGACGCTGCCAAAGCGATCGGCAAGAAGGGTGAAACGCTGTTGGCGATGCAGTTCCTCGTGAACCGCATGATCTCGCGCACCCAAGAAGACAGCGAACAACACATTGTGTTGGATGCTGCCAACTACCGTACGCGGCGGCGCGATGCCTTGGCCAACCTGGCCACGAAGCTTGCCACCCGCGCGATGGAAGAGCGCAAAGTGGTGCGCCTGTCACCGATGTCGGCGCATGACCGCCGCATCTTCCATATTACGTTGCACGAAAAGCCGGGCGTCACCACGCGTTCTGAGGGCGAAGGCCTGTACCGGCCGTTGCTCATTATCCCCACCGAATAAGCGCCCTCTGGCGTTTCATTCTTTCGAATTTGCGTTGCGATTCGCGTGCCCCAAGAGTGGGCGTGTGTGCGCCGTTGTATGTGCAGATTGTGTTCGGATCCCGTAGAGTGTCGGGGGTCTCTGGACATCCATGGCGATGGTGCAACCTACCCTAGGGCAACATGCGCGGCAGTTTTTGCCCTATGTGGCGGTGTGTCTTTCAGCGGCAGCGTGCAGTCGCGCGGGTTACGACCTGCATGTGCGCGACGCAGGGGACGGGGAGTCTGTCGGTTCTCGCGAGTTGACCATCGATACGCCAACACCGAATGCACGGGTGGCCAGCTTTTTTCACCTGGGTGGTAAGTGTCGGTCTGGCGTGCCAGTGAGCGTGACGTCGGTTACGCAATTGGTCGTACCCGATTCTGTGATGTGTCTATCAGGGCAGTACGATGCCCCCATTTCGGTGCGCGGCGAGGCTGGGCCGCGCTCGCTTGTGGTTCGTCAAGCCGCCATAGATGGCACCGAGGCGACAGCCACGCTGACCGTGCAATTCGAGGCGGCGGGCATCAATGCCCCTTCGGGGTTCGAACGCGCGCCGGTGGAGCTCTGGCCCGACCTGCTGCAACCCGGCCGTCTCTATGTCGTGGGGCCCAAGTTGTATGGAAATCGCCGGATTCACGGTTTGGCCCGGATGACGGCCGCAGGCGGCCTCGATGAAACGTTCGCAGTCCCCGAACCCGTCGTGACCGACCCAGAGGCCTACTACGCAATTGGCACGGCCGCAGTGGAGCCAATCTCGGGCGCGGTATTTGTCGGTGGCACCTTCACCACGCTTGGCGGCGAACCGCGCGCCGGTTTGGCAAAGCTGTCGGCGTCGGGTCAGTTGGACCCAGTTTTTGCGGTCGGTGCAGGCTTTGCGCACAGCACTGCGGCTGCAGAGGTGGTGCGGCTGCTGCTTGATGCGGCTCGTGAGCGTTTGTACGCTGTTGGTGTCTTCACCACATACGACGGTCATGCCGCGCCAGGCATTGCCCGGCTGAATGCCACTACGGGAGCACTGGACGCGAGCTTTCAACCAGGCAGCGGTTTTGCTGGCGAGGCCTTTTGGATGCCCCCCCGACTTGCCGTCGACTTAGACGGGCGGCTGTTGGTGGCGGGCGCCTACCTACCCGCATACAACGGCGTAACCGTGCCTCAGATAGTGCGAATTCTGGAGACCGGGGCGCAAGACACGAGCTTCGACCTTGGGAGTGGGCCGTTGGGAACCGTGTGGGGAATGGCGCTCGACACCACCGGCCGAGGCGTGTACTTGGGCGGCAACTTCGTGAATTTCGCGGGCGCCGATCGCGGGAACCTGGTGCACGTGCTGGAGTCGGGCGCAGTGGACACCGGCTTTTTTGCGACAGGTTGGCAAACCAACGGCGCGCCTGGGCCGATGGTCATCGGGCCGGGCGGTGAGATCTACGCAGGTGCGGCATGCTACGGTTGTGCGGCCGCGGTGGTGAAGCTCTTGCCCACCGGTGCCGCAGCCAACGATTTTGCGATTGGTACCGGCAATGATGGGCGTCAAGTGGACAGTCTGTGGCTGGATGCCAATGCGGGCTATCTATATGCCGGCTCCGGGGCGTGGAGCTGGGACAGTGCTGTGGCAGACGAGTTGCTGCGCTTGGACCTGACCGGGCAGCTTGATGCCAGCTACAACGCGCCACAGCTCGGTTTCAACAACGATGTCACGCGGGTGTTATGGGATGCCGGGCATAACGCGCTGGTGGTGGCGGGGGCGTTTACAAGGCACGCGCAATCTGGACTTTCGCTTGGCCATATCGCCAGACTGCACAGCGACGGCAGCTACGATGCCGGGTTCTCAACGGGGTTGGGTTTCGATGAGCCGCCTCGCGCCCTTGCTTACGACGTCAAGGCTGACCGCTACCTTGCGGGTGGTGGGTTTGTTCAATACGACGGCCATCCTGTTGCAGGTGTTGTGGCACTGCGCATGGATGGCAGTCTGGACACAAGTTTTACGTTCCCTGACGAGTTAAAACTCGATGTCATGGTGCTGTTGCCCGACGCCGATGGCGGGATTTTAGTGGGTGGGCGGCCCACATTGTTGTCGCCCGCGCTCAGGCGGCTTTCGGCCACGGGTGAGGTCGATACCAGCTTCGACGTCGGCAGCGGCTTGGGTTATCCGGGGTTTGGCCAGGTGAACGCTCTTGCATGGGATCCGACACGCCGCGAACTCTACGTGGGGGGCCGGTTCGCCGCAGATGGTGGCGTACCTTTGCCGTCGCTCGTGCGAATGACTGATACGGGCAGTGTGGATGCGACATTCGTGACGACGCTCGACCCAGAGACTGCCCTCGTGGCACTTGCCTGGGAGCCTGTCCATGAGCGCGTGATGGTGCTGGACGTGGGCGGCGTGAACTGGGTGCTTACTCGCGAGGGGCTTGCCCTGCACAGCGTGGCGGCGTTTCAACTTGAGACGTTATGTGTCGATCCGGATTTAGGTCGGTTGTACGGTCACGACGCTACGACAGGGCTCTTTGTGGCTCGCGACTTTGAGTTGAATCAACTGGCTGGGTTTCATGCCGGGCGCGGCCCAGACGTGGCGGTCACGACCTGCGCCGTGGATCCGGTTACCCACGATGTCTATCTGGGTAGCGCGTTGCGTTTGGCGTCATTTGAAACAGTTGCCGTACAGGGGTTGGTGCGTATGCGCAGCGATGGCTCGCTCGCTCCATAGAAAGTAGGTTCCTTGCTGACAGACACAACCATGTGCTTGCGGCGTCGACGACGTCACGGTGGCATCGGGGCCGTTGTTGCGTGCCTGGCGCTCTTGGGGTGCAACCGCGCAGGTTACGACATGGTCGTGCGTGCGGTGGGTGATCAAGATTTGCTCGACGCATCGTTAACGATTGATGCGCCGTTGGAACGCGAGGTGGTGGCGTCCTACCGACTCTTCTCTGGCCATTGTCGGGAGGGTTTTGCGGTGACTGTGCTTGCTGGCGTCGACGTTGTAGCGCCGGCCGAGGTCGAATGCGTCGCAGGCACCTACCAAGCTCCTGTGTCTTTTTCTGGGGTTGCGGGTGACCGCGCGGTTACTGTGCAGCAGACGGATGCGCTTGGGACCACAGCGCGTGCCGCCCGGACGGTGGTGTTATCACTGGCCGGGATGAATCGCCCGGTGGGTTTTGATCGACCTCCGACGCTGCTGCTTGCAGATCCCTTAGCCAGCGGCCGCATCTATGCCATTGGGGCGCGCCTCTACGGCAATACCGAGCTCTATGGTGTGGTGAGGCTTTTGGCCAACGGCACCCCTGATCCAACCTTTGCGGTCTCAAAACCAATCGTGGCAGGCGGCTACACGGCGTGGGGCTTGGCTGTGAGCGACCCGCCGATTGTTGCCGGCGCCATCGACCCTGTGACCGGCAAACTCTACGTGGCCGGAAACCTGAGCAGCATGGGCGACGTGCCGGTGACCGACTTGGTACGACTCAACCCCGATGGTTCGATCGATGCGGGTTTCTCTGTGGGCAGTGGTTTTGTGCATAGCTCCGGGAACGCCTTCGTGGGCTACGTCACCTACGATGCCGCGCGAAGCTTGCTGTATGTGGCCGGCCAGTTTGACACCGTCAACGGCGTCGCTTCACCTACACTTGTGCGCCTGACGGCTGAGGGTGCGGTCGACTCAACATTTAGCGTGAGCAGTGGCTTCGGGGGGGTGTCCAACATCAGCAGCATGCTGGTGGATGCCGACCAGCGGCTCACTGT
The DNA here is from genome assembly GCA_022703175.1 of Myxococcota bacterium. Lineage (GTDB taxonomy): Bacteria > Myxococcota > XYA12-FULL-58-9 > XYA12-FULL-58-9 > XYA12-FULL-58-9 > JACRCV01. The sequence continues at coordinate 14,780 of JAKLEG010000068.1, forward strand.
TTCGGGTTGTTTCAGTTCGTACAATGGTGTGGCGCGCCCGTCGGTGTTGCGTCTGAACGCCGACGGCAGTCTGGATACCAGTTTCGATCCAGGCGCAGGCCCCAGCTGTTGCTGCCCGTACACGAGTGCTCTGGACACCGTGTCTGACGCCCTTTACGTCGGTGGGTCGTTTGGAACCTTTGCTGGGCTCAGTCGGAGGAGTCTGGTGCGGCTCCAGCATAACGGCAGCGTGGACATGAGCTTCGACACCGGCACACAGACGAGCTTCATCGGACCGCTGTGGGTTCGTAGTGACGGCAACGTGGTTGCCTGCAGCACAACGGCCGGTGCCACCAATCCGGTGATGCGTTTCTATTCAACAGGCCAGGCCGATCCAAGCTTCCAATTGGCAGATAGCCATGGTCGCGCCTGCCAAAGCTTGCTGCCGCTGCCGGGCCTGTCACGGATGTTTATCGGCCTTGATTCTTGGGCCTATGGGAATGCCGTGGTGGATGAGCTTATCGCCACCGACCTCGACGGCGTACTCGATGCGACCTACAACTCGGCAAGTGTCGGCTTCAATGACATTGCCAGTGCCCTGTTGTGGGACGCTCAAACCCAAAGGCTTGTGGCGATTGGCGACTTTACGCGCCACACCGATGCGGGCGGCACTGCCGTGGGGCACATCGCTCGCATCACACCTGACGGTGCCTTGGATTTGAGTTTCAATCCGAGTGGTAGCGGTTTTAACCAGGCGCCTTGGATGTTGGCTGCCGCACCGGAAGGTAAGCTCCTGGTGGGTGGACCGATCGGTAGTTTCAACGAGGTTGGTGCTCGTTCGCTTGTGCGATTGAATGCCGATGGGACGCGAGATCCAAGCTTTTCCATGCCTGAGGGCATTGTGACGTTCGGAGCGCGCGGGGCGTTGGTGGATTCGGACCAGCGTATTCTCGTAGGTGGCAGCCACACACCCCTCGGCGAGCTCGGTCTGGCACGACTTCACACCGACGGTACCGTGGATCCGACGTTTCAGATTGGCACGGGCCTGGGAGACACGTTTACCAACGTCTATGCATTTGCCTGGGATGCCGTACGGCGAGAACTCTACGTGGGTGGCGACTTTCGCGAGTTTCAGGGTGTCGCCTGCGAAGGGCTTGTGCGCCTAGACGACGAGGGCACTATCGATCCGAGTTTCATACCGACCGGCCTCGGGATCTTTGGAATTGGAGCGCTGCACTGGGATAGCGAACTCGATCGTTTGCTCGCCGCCACCAACTTTTCGGGTGTGGTCATACTCTTCAACCGCGCTGGCGAGCGTGAAGCCTATCTCAACGCGGTGATCGGCCATGGCCTTTGCTATGACGCGGTGTTGAAGCGACTCTACGTGCTCGCAAATGGGGGCGCGACCGGTATGTTGGCCTACGATCTGTCGGCCTTCACGACGGACCCGGCGTTTGTTAGCGGCAAAGGGCCAGGCCAGCCGATTACCGCGTGCGCCGTCGATCCAACGACCCACGAGGTGTTTTTGTCCAGCTCCTATCGCTTGACGGCCTATGACAGAACTGCGGTGCAGGGATTGGTGCACCTGAGCGCAGATGGCTCTCTGGTTCCGTGACCTAGGAGTATTACTCGCGTTCGGTAACGGTAGGCGCGTTCGTCCAGTTCAGCCACATCTTGGTCACAACGCGTTGGGCCAGCTCGTGTAGTTGGGCATCGCTGATAGCGGCGTTGGTTACGTCCTCACGAAACGCCTTGAAGAACAATGGCTCTGCCTGGGTACGGATGGTGCGCACCATTTCTTGGGCAGCTAGCACGAACTTCGGGTCGTTTGGGACAACGATGGCGTTGCCGGTCAGCTCTTGTTGTACGCCCAGCGCGAGCAAGAAGGTGTAGCGCTGCCGTTCAGCGCTGAGCAGGCCCAAACCCGTGCCAAGGGCCTCGTCGAGTTGCGCCTGAGACAACCCTTGCGCAGGTGTGGCACGTTTGGCGGCGGCCTCGGCGTCAGCGTATGCCGCGTGTGCTTTGTCGAGCATGCCGATCGCACTCGCACGTACCCGGAAGTTGGTGCTCTCGGTGATATCGACGGTGAGGGGCCCCGTGCTGACGAACTCACCCGCGTCGGTGCGGCCCACGAGTTTGTGGAACTTGTCGATATAGATTTCGGCTCGCATGATGTGAGCGGCCGCGTCGCTGGTGGGGGCCCCAGCGGCATTGAAGCAGAGGCGTTGCACGAGGCTCAGCGCGATGTCGAACTCGCCCTTTTGCTCCTTGATTTGCACCATATTCCACAGCGCTTGCGCCACGGCCGTTTGGTTGCTGGCCTGAGGACCGGTGAATTTCGACAGGCCAATCGCGTAGCCAGTCTCGGCAAAACTGGTGTCACCCTTCTTGTGAGCGGCGCGCGCAGTTTCGAGCAACGCCAGCGACGCGGTCGTGGAGCTCGGTCGGTCAACTTCAGTCAGGGCGCCATCGCCATCGCTGTCTAAGGCTTGGAATGCAGATGCTGCGTTCCCAAGCTTACTGACAGCACTGGCGTCACCGCTACTCTTGGCCGCTTCAAAGAAGGTCGCAAAGCTCTTCGGATCGATCTTCATGGGTACCTCTATCTCATTGAAACAGCTCCATTTTTAGCATGGAGGCTCAGGTGTTGACCAGGCATCTACGCGGTTTAGCCAAGGCGGGGCGACGGTAACGGTGCGGCTGTGCTAGGTTGCCGTCTCCATTGGGAGTTGTCCCGAAAGGAAGAGGATTGTCATGGTACATGCAGGCCTGCGCTTGAGTTTCGGAGTCGCCACGCTGTTGTTGAGCGCGTGCACGAGCAATGCATCTGAATCGGTGAAGGCCCAGCCA
>JAKLEG010000680.1 GCA_022703175.1 Myxococcota bacterium
AAAGAGGTGGTGGCGACGATGACCCAGACCCCCGGGCGACCAGGCGCGGCCTCGGTGGTCGACAAGAAGGGTAAGCTGGTGGGCTTTTTTACCGATGGCGACCTGCGGCGCTTGTTTGATCAACCGAGCTTCAGCGTCGATGTGCCGATTGGTACGGTGATGCACCGCAACCCAAAAACAGTGCAGGCCGACCAACTGATGGCGGAGGCGGAAGCGTTGTTGCGTCGCTACAAAATTGACAACGTGCCGGTGGTGGATGCCAAAGGCCGCCCGGTAGGGCTGGTGGACGTGCAAGATCTGCTGGTGACGCGCGGTTGATTACCAAGAAGCAGCATGGCTTTGCCGAACACGACGGGGGCCGCCAAACGCCAACAGGGCACGGGGATGAGCCGTGCCCTGCTGTTTGTTGCTTACGACACTCGGACGCGTCGCTATTGCAGGCCGTTTTCTGCGGCGTTTTCCAACGCGGCTTTGAGGCCTAGGTCCACATCGTTCAGGTCGGGCAAGCCGAGCGCACTCAAGGTGTTGGCGAACAGCGGCGTGCCGTTGACATCGGGGCCGCAGCTAGTTTCAACGCCTTCAGCGGCGGTGTAGGGATTGCCTTCGCTGTCGGTGGCTACTTGGTTCAAGAAGGTGCGGTCCAACGCGGCATCCCAGCACTCGGTGACGTTGTAAGCTTCGGGGGCCACCAGGTCGCCGCCGTTGGCGCTGGCTTCGGCGCGGCCCCAACCTGAGTTCAAGAACGCCATCTTCACCGAGACATCTTCCAATGCGGGGGTGCTGGTTTCGGCGTCCATCGCAAAGGCGAAGTGCAGGAAGTCAATGTTCCAGCCTGTCGTGTCCAAGTAGCGGCCGTAGAGGTAATCCAGATCGGCGCCTTCGACGAACGGATCAGCGCTGGCCACGTAATCATCTTTGCCGATGAAGTTGCGGAACACTGCATAAACCCAAGTGGCCGTAGCGGTGGGTTCGTTTTCGTCTGCACCCTGTGCATAGATGGCGACGAAACGGCCGCGGTCATACGGCTGGGTGGCGAAGTCTGGGTCGTTGGCTTGGGCGAACTCGTAGTTGGCTTCGAAGTCCCACAACGTGATGCCGTTGCCGAAATCGGGGTTCGTGGTGTCAGGGTTGGACCCGCCCCAGATGACCGGTTTCATCGTCTGTAGGTCGTTGCCGACGCCGCGCAAGAGCGCGTACACATAGCGGAAGTCGGCGCCTTCAGGTTGTTGTTTGATGTAGGCGGCGACGGTGCCGAAACCGTTATCATTGTCCCACGGGCCCCAGAGGAACTCTTGGGTGTCGCTGTTGTACAAGGTGGGTTCCAAGTCGGTAATGGCGCGCATCAGGTTGACCATCCCAACCACGGCCAAGTTAATATGGATGGCAATAGGACCGGCCTCAATCGGGTACATCGCCGGGTCGCCAATGGCGTTTTGGGCGCTGCCTTGGGGCTTTTTCGCCGCGAGCATGGACTCGGACGGCAACGCCTTGCGGAACGTTGCGAGCTTGCCTTGGTCGAGCCCAACGCTTGAGTCGTCTTTGCCGCAGGCCGCGGCCAGTGACAAGGCGATAAGAGATACTGCGAGTTTCTTCATCATAATCGTCTCCTCCACGAAGGTGGGTTTCGTACGGTTAGACACATCCGCCCCGCCTTCTCCGAAAGCAAAAAACGCAGAGAGCCTGCGCGCTATTCTGCCAGGCGGCGTCGCGAATGCCATTTTCTCCCGCATACCGTTGAAAGGACTTGAGATCACGAGGCTTTTCGGTCAACCTCCAAAGCCGCGCAGTGCGGAGGTGCAGTGATGAGCATCGACAAAGTCCGGGCCCCTCGTTATCGCGTCGGGAACCTGCAGGTGATCTATGACACCGGCGAGGAGTTCTGGTCAGGGCCGGTGGTGGACATGTCCGAGTCGGGTTTGTTCGTCGAAACGATGCATGAGCTGGCCCCTGGCACCAAGGTGACCATCATCCCTGACCTGCCCGATGAAGAACATCTGCCGTTCGAGATTCAAGGTGAGGTGGTGCGCACCGCCGAGTACGATCCGCAACTGTCGTGGGACAAAATCCCGGGTATCGCCTTCCGCTTGCATGGTTTGTCGCTGGAGCAATTTGCACAACTGCGGACGTTCTTGAAGGCCCACGGCGTGCCGGTGCGTCTCGATAGCAACGCCAACGGTAAGACCTAAACGATGTCGCTGCCAGCGCAGGCCCGACTGCCGTTGCTGCAGGGCGCAGTGCTACTCGCCGTGATGGTGCCCACCTGCCTGTGCTCCCCCGAAGGCTCACTGAATTGGTTCTTGGAGGTTGGGCCGGGCGTGCTCGGCATGGTGGCGTTGGCGCTTACCTATAGACGCTTGCCGATGACGTCGCTCATCTACACGGGGGTCTTCCTACACATCCTCGTTCTTATTTATGGTGGTTATTATACCTACGCCAAAGCGCCGCTTGGAGAATGGCTGCGAGTGACGTTCGGGTTGGCGCGCAATAACTACGACAAGATAGGTCACTTTGCCTTCGGCTTCTTTCCGGTGCTGGTGCTACGCGAGGTGCTGCTGAGGGTCACGCCGCTCAGGCGTGGGGGCTGGCTCAATTTCATCCTGGTGTCGGTCATCATGGGGTTCGCGGCAGCCTATGAGCTGTTCGAATGGGGTGCGGCTGTGTTGCTCGACCCCGCGGGTGGTGACCGTTTCCTCGGGACGCAGGGCGACATCTGGGATGCGCAGTCGGACATGGCATTTGCGGGCGTGGGTGCGGTGGTCGCGTTGCTACTCCTGACTCGTCTCCATGATTGCTTGCTTCACCGCCTATGGGCTCAACCTGCGTCCGAGCGGTGATGCATAGAACTCGCGTGGAGTAGTGCGGTA
>JAKLEG010000681.1 GCA_022703175.1 Myxococcota bacterium
TCTCGGGCATGGACGCCACCGTGAAGCGCTTGTTCCCGATCAAGCTGGACGAGGTTAGGCTGGAAAGTGGTTGGTCGAGCTTCTTCCGACGCACCACCACGCGCGTCCTCGTCGCCAAAGAGCTCGGTGACAATTTCCAGCTCAAGTACTCGCGCGCGCTGGACGAAACCGACGACCAAACGGTCGCCGTGCAATACCGGCTCTCCGATATTTATGCCGTGCAAGGTACCTGGTTGTCGGGACGCAAGGTCTACGGCGGCGACTTTGGCTTGGACCTGCGCCTGCGCTGGGAGCTGCGTTGATGCTCTATTGTCTCCCGCTAGCGGTCCTTTATATGGCGGTCCCATTTCCGACCGCCGCCGACGCGCTGGCGCCCCACCTTGGTTTGCCGGTTTTGTCGGTAGATGTGGAGGCACCCGTCGAAGAGGATGCCGAGTCGCTGCGCGCCTTGATCGACATCGAACCCGGGTTCTTGGTGTCGAGCGACGCCATCGAAGCAGCCGTCAAGCGGTTGTACGCGCTAGGACGCTTTTCAGATGTGGGCGTCACCGCCGAGCGCTTTTCCGGAACCGTAGGCCTGCACTTCTACCTGCGCCCCATTCGCCGCCTGGAGAGCCTCACCATCTTAGGCCTCAAAGACGCCAACGAGGGTCGCTTGCGCCGGGCCTTGGGGCTGCAAGCCGGAGACGAAATTGACCGCCGCATTGAACAGCGGCTCACCGACAGAACGCTCGACTATTTGAAACGAACCGGGTTTCCCCAAGCCACCGTGACCACAGAGTTGAAGGAGAGCAGCGAACCGATGCTTATGTCGGCGCGCGTAAGCGTGGACGAAGGTACCCCTGAACGGGTCGGCGAGGTGCGCTTCCTGGGTCATCCGCGCTTGGCCGCCACTGAGCTTGCGCGCCTGGTAGGGACCAAAGTCGGTGGCATCCTGGATACCGAGCAGCTCGCCAACGACGTCGCCACCTTGAAGCGGGAGTTCCGCAAGCGCGGCTTCATGGAAGTTGAGGTGGACGACCCCCAGGTGACGCTGCAAGGTCACCTCGCCCGGGTCGACTATCCGATGCACGCCCACGACCGCCTGCAAATCGTGATCGGCGGCAATCGGGCGCTGCGCAAGGGCGCACTGCTGCGCCTGTTCCCCGAAACAGGTGCGGGTGTCACCACCGCTGACTTACAGCTATTTGCCGATCGGATCACTGAAGCCTACCGAAGCCTCGGGTATTTTGAGGCGACGACGCTTTGGCATCAAACCACCGATGCCGCACATGAACGACGTCTGGCGACGTTTCAGGTACGCGAGGGAAAGTTGTTTTGGGTCGAAGGCATCACCTTCCCTGGGGCTCGCGCGTTGCAACCGGTGCTATTGCGTGCCCAAATCGAAGCCGTGCTCCGCCAGAGCCTGCGCGATGACAGCCTGGTCGAGTCGCTGACCACCGCCGACACCTGTCTCACCGCCGCCCTCGCCGAAGGTAACCCCAACGGACATCCACCCGCCTGTACTCCCTTGGAGGTCCCGATCGAGCGCCGTTGGATCCCAGCCCTGTATGAAACCGCCTTGGACGAAATTCGCGCGGCTTATCAGAACCTCGGTTTCTTGGATGCGGTGGTTGGGCCCGCAGAAGCATCACTCGACCGCCAACGCGTGCGCGTGCGGGTTCCCATTGACGAAGGCATGCAAAGCTTCATCGCTGCGATCGCCTTCCGTGGCAATGAAACCTTTCCCGCAAGTGAGCTGTTGGACTTAATTGGCACACGTGAATCCGAGGATCGCACCGTACTCCCCGTCCGCCCGGGCGCCGCCTTTTCTGCCGTCGCCATCGAAGAAGCCCGCATTGCCATCTTGCGCCACTACCGCGAAGCGGGATTCCTATATGCCCAAGTCGCAACCACCATCGAGCCCACCCAACAGCCGGAGCGTCGCAACGTCAGCTTCGTGGTCGAAGAGGGACCGCAGGTTCACATCGGTCGCATCATCGTGCGCGGCAACCGTTACACCCGCGATGGCGTGATCCGCAGCCGACTGGGCCTCGAACCTCACAGCGTCTACCGATTGGAACAAGCACTCAAAGACCAACGCGCCATCGCCTCGCTCGGCGTCTTCACCAACGTTCGGGTACGCCTCATCGACGAAGAGAAACCGGACGAAACCAAGGACCTGGTCGCTGAAGTGGTCGAACGCAACCGTCAACCTATTGAGCTGTCGGCCGGTATCTCCTCTGCCGACGGGCCACGGGTTGGAGCGTCTTATTCCCATATCAATCTCTTAGGTACCGCCGCCGCGTTCAACAGCTCGGTGCGCGCCAACCGCAAGGTCTTCTTTGCCTTGTATGGGCGCTACGCTGAAATTATGCGCGCCCGCTATCAGGCCTTCGCGCCGCTTGATGAGATCGAACGCGAGGTGAGAGCAGGCGTGCGCTCTCCACCCATCTTGGCGCTTCCCTTCGATCCTTCCATCCGTCTGGATGTCGTCAACGAACGGGAAAATGCCATCCCCTACTCGCTCAACTCCAACAGCCTGATCTTGGGCTTTGACTTCTCGGCCGGTTCGGTGCTGTCGCTGTCGATTGAACCGCAACTGTCCCGCACCAACCTCGAATGCATCGACATTGCCGGAGATGCCACCGACGAATGCAACCTGGAGGCGCAGGCCCGCCGCATTGACCAAGGCCGACGCGACACCTTTAAGGTAGGCCCGACGATTAGCCTAGATCTGCGCGATGATCCGTTTAATCCACACCGCGGCGCCTTTGCCTCCGCCAACGCCACGTATGCCGATGGGCTGCTCAACGACAACCAGGGGCGCTTCACGTTTGCGCACCTGGAGGCGCTGGTGAATCTTTACCTGCCG
>JAKLEG010000682.1 GCA_022703175.1 Myxococcota bacterium
TTGGGATGCCTACGTGAGCTACGTGCCGATGCCACAACTGGTGGCATCACTCGTCGTCTCGCAAGGTGGCCCCGTGTTGCGTGATGGTATTGTGAACATGTTCTTCGCCAAACGCGAAGAAACTGAGTGGGCCCTGACACTCACCGCGACCTACTAAGTTAGCAATGCAGGGCCCGCATCATTTTGGTGCGGGCCCTGACCTCTCTAGCTTTTCCCGACAATACGCCTAGCCAACAACCCCGGAGACTCCGGGTTTGGGTTGCGCAGCTGTCACCGCTACCGCAACGCGACTCGCTCAACCTCTTGAAGCCCCTGTTCGAATCCGGCCAACCACCGCCCGCGTAGGGTCTCGGCAGCTTTGCGCAACGCCATCGGCTCATGCTCGGCCAGGTGTGCCACTACACTGCGCAAACTCTCGTCGAAATCGTCGGTGGGAAATACGCGCGACACGAGACCCACGGCCTTAGCGCGGGCGGCATCAATCACGCTGCCCGTGAGGATGAGATCAGACGCCACCGGCCGGCCGCAAACGGTTGGCAACACCACTGTGGCGACGCACGGCAGTGCGCTGTGTCGGATTTCGGGCAACCCAAAGCGCGAGCGATCGGAGGCCACCGCAATGTCGCCCACACTCACAAGCTCAAAGCCAGCCCCCAAGGCGACCCCATCCACCGCCATCACCACAGCCTGCGGCAGGCGCACGAGCTTACGCATCATCAAGTGATAGACGCGCACAAGCTCAGCGAGCTCGGCTGCGGCGAGATTCTCGGCGGCCAAGCCACCGCAGAAGGCCACGTCACCCGCCCCGGAGAGCACCACCACCGAGGCCTCGCGGTTTTTGCTGACATCTTCTAGCGCGCGGTCCAGCTCCTTGATGGCAGGAGCATCCAGCAGGTTGTGTGGTGGGCCGTCCAAGGTCAACCAGGCGACGCGTTCAGTCAGGTCCAAGCGTACACTTGTCATGAAACGCTCCTTGCAATGCCGTTGTGGAGACTCAATTGCTATCGCGGCAGGGCGACAGCAGCAAGCGACACCACGAGGTTGCCCAAGCGCACAACCTCCCCTACATTGCCCGGCAGATGAAAACGGATGTGAAACGCACATTGATTACCGGCCTCGTCGTGACGACGCCGGTGTTTGTTACGATTTGGATCATCAGCCTGTTGTTCGGGCTCATCAACACCACCGTCACCCCGGTGATCTTGCAAATCCTAAAGCTTTTGACCTTCGGCCAGCTCTCCGATGCCACCTGGGTCACCTACGTGGCGCCGATCGTGAGCATCACGCTGTCAGTGGTGTTCGTGTATTTGATGGGGCTCATCGGCGGCAATGTGCTGGGCAAACAGCTCTTAGGCGTTCTGGACCGGTCGATGAAGCGCATCCCGTTTGTGCGTGGCATCTACAGCGCCACGCGCCAATTCGTCGATACCTTTCAAAGCGGCGGCGGTGCCTTCAGCCACGTAGTGCTGCTGCAGTATCCACGCCTGGGGGTTTACACGTTGGGCTTCGTCACGAGCAGCGTACGCGGCGAAGCCCAAGAAAAAACCGGCAAAGAGCTCGTTTGCGTGTTTGTCCCGACGACCCCCAACCCCACCTCAGGCTTCTTGTTGTTTGTGCCGCCCGCGGAGTTGGTACGTCTCTCGATGTCGGTGGACGACGCCTTCAAGATGATCATTTCCGGCGGCGTGTTGGCACCAGGCCGCGAACCCACCGGAATTGCTGCGAAATCGGAAGGCTCAGCGACCTCGTACTAGAGGCTACCCTGTAGAAGAAGACTTCGACGAGTAGCTACAGACCCCGCCGCTACGAGCGGTGCACAGCATCAGCGCCTGTTACACGCTCACCCACTCAGAACAAAATGAATGCGGCCTAGAGTTTGGAGGACTCCACCAGATCGCGAACGGCGTCATTCACCAGCCGGGGTAGCTCTTTTGTACCGGCCGAGCTACCCACCTTGTTCACACGTGCGAGCACCTTGGCGTTCTTCACGTCAACAAATTTAAGCGTCAGCACCACCGAGCCCTCCAACAATGCCACGCTCCCTGCCACCAGATAGTCAACACCTAAGGCATTGCCGATCTCGGCAACACAGCTGGCATCATCGCAACCCACCGCAGTCTTGACCTTGTCGAAACCTAAGATGGAGTTGATGTCGTCGGGACCGATCGCCTCGAAGCCCGAGTGCTGCAGCTCGGTGAGCACGAGCTCATCGACGATAAAGCCGATGTCGCCCAGCTCTTTGGCACGCAGCGGCATTGCGGCACACCGGAGTCCGGGCGTGGCGATTTTATGCTGACTGCCGGGTTGCGCCACAAACCCTGCATGGGTTACCGCTGGCGTCGCTGTGCCTAAAACAGGAGCGGCCTGAGCCGCGTCGATCCGATGCAACGTGAAGTGGACGCTATCGGGTTGTGTTCGCGAGAAGCCCCTGAACAGGTTGATAATCAAGGCTGGCGGCCACACCGCCGACCAAAACAACAACGCCCCCGATAAGTGCGTCTCAATCCCCTTCTCATCGGGGAGGTCATAGCCGTCCAATGCGACACCAATTCGGTGCACGCCGCTTGGAACCTTGCGCGGCCGAAGAGTGTCCGGTGTCAGATAACCCGTATCAACGCCATCAATGAGGATGCGCGCGCCCGGCGGATCTGAAGTAACAGCAAGTGACGAAGCGCACCCCATAGCGAAAGACACGAAGAGCACACAAAATAGTTTATGGACCCGCATCGATTCCCCTCCACTACGTAAGCTTACGAAATCAAGGCGGATCCAATCCTGAGCCCGTCTAGCGGGTATCATGAAAAGATCAAAGAAATCGGTTGAGTTAGGAATGCATGAGGATCACGCTGGAGT
>JAKLEG010000683.1 GCA_022703175.1 Myxococcota bacterium
ACGGCAGGTCGAGCTTCACAAACTCTTCCAACGTGGCGACCATTTTCACCATCAACGGCAGGACGTCCCGCGCCACAACCTCGATTTCGCCCAACTGGCGCTTGAGGTTCGCGATTTCCTCATCTTGCGACGCAACTTGGGCACCAATTTGCTCGCCATATTTGCGGAAGCTCTCGGCGTCGACCAACGCTTGGCGATATTTCGCCAGCATCTCTTGGCTCTCGTCGTTGAGTTTGTTGATCCGCTCTTGCGAACTGGCAGCAGCTCGGTCGGCTGCCGCTTGCTCGTTCAGCGCAAGCTCCAATGTCTGAGCCTTGAGTCCCGACGTTGCAGCACATAGCGCCGCTGCAAAAGCAGTGGTCGCTACAATGATAGATCGCGTCTTCATACGCACCTTCATGTCAACTTGAACCTCCCCGCTTGGGGATAGGAATCCCAACCCGCAGCGTGGTCATATAGGGTCCATTCAGAATGGGCGTCAAGCAACCCCGGCGAATGTAATCATCGGCTGCTGGCACCGAGAAGGGTGGCCGCAGATGACTGTGGGAGAGGGGCGAGAATGGGGAGACTGCAGACCCGAGGCCGACAATTGCGGCCGGCCTCGGGTTGCATTCTTAGTGACTAGAAGCTCTGGGTGAGCTTGATGTAGCCGTAGCGACCCATGAAGTCGTAGGTCGAAGGATCGGAGTCGGTGAGATCGCCGAAAATCCGGTTTGGCTCAGCGTCAAAGATGTTTGACATGCCCAAGGTAAGATCGGTGGCTCCCATCGTCGTCTCGACACCGTAGGAAACAAAAGCGTCGGCGGTGAAATAGTCACCGATATCACGGCTCAAAGCGTTCTCATCACGACAGTCATCGTTGTTACACTCTTTGATCGCGGAGAAATACCGCGCAGTGACGCCAGCCCCGTAGCTGTCCAAACCCCAGAGGATACTGCCGGTGCCCTTCCACGCTGGAAAATTACCCAAATCCCAAACGCCCTTGCCCTCGGTCTTTTCCCCACCGGCGTAGGTGCGCTCAAAACTAATCAGGTAGTTCGCGTCGAAGTTGAATCCAAATCGTCCCGCTGGCGAGGGTATCGCGTAGCGAACAGCAAGATCGACACCACTGGTCCTGTCGCCGCCCACGTTGGTGACCGGATCGTAGATAGTTTGAACGTTTCCGTACTGATCACGCTCTATCTTGTCGCAATAACCACCACGGTCGCCAGCGTTCTCGCCATAACAGAGATTCATGATCTGCGACGCACCGACCCGCGTAATAGCATTGTCGACAGACATCGCATAATAGTCGAGCGTCACCGACAAGTCCTCGACGGCGGTGGGAGTAAACACGGCACCGGCAGTGAAAACGGTAGCGGTTTCCGCCTTCACCTTGTCATTGCCTTGCCACAGAGCATGGAGTTGGTCGTCATTTTGTGTCGCTGTCTCCGGAACGCCATTGGCATCACATTGGGCATCGATCTCAGAACCCTGAGTCCGGTTCGCACACAAATCATTCATCGGCTCAAAGCTGTCGGTGTCACCTAAATACAGCTCACCGATCGATGGCGCACGAAACGCCGTCGACCAAGTCCCGCGAACAGTAATGTCAGGGATGATGCGCCACCGGAGGCCAGCCTCATAAATGACGCCGGAGCCAAAACTACTGTAGTCATAGCCACGCGCCGCAAGGTTGGCCTCGAGATAATCGATGCCGGTGATGTCGCCGACCAAGGGCAGCAGGAGCTCCAGGTAGCCTTCATGCACGCTATACATGCCACCGGTCATCCGTTCCTTGTTGCCCGTGGTATCGCCACCGGCGGTGACAGGGTCCGGGATGTTCCGGCCGCGCTCTTCGCGAAATTCGTAACCCAACGCCAAGCGGACCGGATCGTCGTTCTTGATGGAGAAGAGATCGCCTGTGGTGTTCGCTTGCAACATCGTCTGCTGTGTGAAACCTCGAGAGACGCCAGAGAAGGTAAGGTAGTCCTTCATCTCGGTCGTCACGGAACCCGGGCCGCCAAACAGATTGAGCGGTACGCAACCCTCAATGCGGTCAGCATCGTTGTGGCCGCAATACACAACGCCGTCCGAACCCATGTAGCTCGGACCGATGGCATTCGCTACCCGGCTCTTCCGCAGGTTGCCCTCTTTCACCACGGTGCCCTGAGTGCGGCCGTAATTGAGAGAAAGGTCCCAGAACCAACCAGCCAATGGTCCCATGGTATCGGGTAGCGTGCCATCCACGCCCAAGACCAGGCGGAACGTGTCGATGTCCTGGGCGTAGGATCGGTTGCCGAACTCGACCATGCGTCGGCGCATACCTGCGAAGTCGCGGCCAAACGGATTGTAATAGTTGTCGGCAGAGACTGTGAGACCTTCTGAAATGGTATCAAATGGCTCAGGAGCGAGAGTTTGCTTCGAACGGCGGTTGGTGTACGACAACTCGTAGTAGGCACGGGAGTTCTGACCAAGCTTGAAATCGCCCAAGGAGAATGCGTAGTAGCGCTGTTGTGGCGTGACCAAATAGTTGTCGGGTTGATAGTTGTAAAGGTCGCCACCTTCGCCGTAGGCACCGTTCCCGTTGAAGGGCCGCCACGCGCCGGTCTTCAGGTCCCTGGTGTAGTAGCCACCACCGTCGTCCATGGCGATGAGATCTTGCCACGCTTGGTTGCCCTCGTAGCCTTCCCGGTCGATGATCAACGAGCCGGGTACTCGGGTGCTCCCTGAAGTCGCGGTGGCATGGGGCCCAAAGCTGTCGTAACCATAGGGGTCACTTTGCACCCAGTCGAACTTGCTGAAATTGCGATCACCTGCCCACACCGGGTTTTGTTTGGTAAAGCCCGCCGAGAACAACACCGAGCCTTT
>JAKLEG010000684.1 GCA_022703175.1 Myxococcota bacterium
CCATTGCCACCGAGCTTCAGGCGCTCGATCGAATTTGCGGTGAGCTCCTCGATTTCTATCGCGAGCGGGGCTGCCGCGTGGTGGTGCTTTCCGAATACGGCATTGCGCAGGTGCATGGTGTTGTGCATCCGAATCGCCTGCTACGCGAGGCCGGATTCCTGGCCGTACGCAATGAGCTGGGGCGCGAATACTTGGATCCGTGGCGTTCGCGTGCGTTTGCCGTGGCCGACCACCAAATCGCCCATGTCTATGTCCGGCATGCCGCCGACTGCGAGGCCGTACGTACGCTCTTCACCCAGACCCCGGGCGTTGAACAGGTGTTGGATCGCGACGGTAAGCGCGCGGTTGGTTTAGATCACAATCGGGCAGGGGAGCTGGTGCTTTTGGCGAAACCCGATCAGTGGTTTTCTTACTACTACTGGCTCCACGATGAGCGCGCACCGGATTACGCCCGCTTGGTAGATATCCACCGCAAACCTGGCTACGACCCGGCTGAGCTATTTGTTGATGACCAGATCTGCTTCCCCAAGGCGCGAATCGCGGCCTTTCTCCTCAAACGACGTCTGGGTCTGCGGGCACTTTTGGAATTGACGCCGCTTCAAGCTAGTTGCGTGAAAGGCTCTCATGGGCGCCCCAACGATCTCCCCGCTGAAGGCCCCTTGCTAATGACCTCGGAGCCCAAACTCCTGAACGCCGCAAGCCTAGCCAGCACCGATGTTTGTGCGACGCTCCTGAATCATCTTGTCGTCGATTGAACGAACAGGGCAGCATGAATCCATCCACCGCAACTGCAACCACCACCTGCCGTGCCGTCGTGACGCTCTTACGCCTCAGCAATCTGCCAACCGTAGGGACCAACGTCCTCACGGGTGTGATCTTGGCAGGTTCGGCGTGGCAACCAGGTGATCTCAGCACGCTGATCATCGCCATCGCCAGCCTGTATTGCAGCGGCATGGCGTTCAACGATCTGTTCGACCTTCGCCATGACTGCAAACACAATCCGTTGCGACCTGTCGCGTCGGGGGCGCTTAGCCTGCAACTGGCTCGCGCCTGGGCCTTTGGTCTGGCGTTGTTCGCGCTGGCGCTTCTTGTATGGCGTTTTGGTGCCGTGCGCGCGAGCCCCGCATTGGCGCTCTGCGCGGCTATTCTTGCCTACGACGCTTGGCACAAGAAGACTGCCTGGAGCGTACTGCTCATGGGGCTATGCCGCGCGCTGGCCGTGCTCGTACCGGCGGCCTTGGTGACCCTGTCGCCCGCGCCCGCAGCAATTTTCGCAGCGGCAGGACAAGGAACCTACGTCCTCATCCTTACCGCCATTGGACGGTGGCGCAGCCAACTGCCGTTCGGAGGCTGGACAGGGCTCATGCCCGCGCTACTCGCAGGGATCTCACTGTTGGATGGAGTGTTTTTAGGATGGGCGATGGGCTTGTCGGGGTGGCTCATTGGCGGCGCCGCTGCGCTGTTGACCTGGATATTGAACCACCAATGGGTAAGTGGCGACTAAGCCATCGAGGCTGTGGGCGTACGACTCCATCCTGTGGTACGGTCGCCGACCAAACGCTACGAACAACGAAGGGGAGAGACCTCATGTCGAGATGTGCGACCATTGCAGTACTAGTTGCCCTGTGGGCCGTTCTTGGTTGTCAGGGTGCTTCGGATGACACGCCTGAGGCTAAGGCCACTCGTGCGCTTGCGGAGCAAACCAAGATCCGCGATGCGTTGCTGGCCCGAGGGGCGCCCGAAATGATGCAAGCCGCGCCCAAAATCGACTTAAACGAGACCCAGCGTCCCCTCGATACCCAGGCCCTGATGAAGGAATTGGTGAAGCCCGTATCACAAGACATTGTGACCGTCGGCGACATCCGTGTGGATATGAAGCTGGGACGGATTGAGATGCCCGCCAAGGTTGCGCTCGACCAGGGAGTGCTTGAGTACCTCCTGGTGACGACCAATGGCAAAGCCTACGAAAGCGTCTTTACCACCGACGTTCCCGCCCTGCATCTGCAACTGGCACTGCTCATGGCCGGTCTCCAAGAATCCTCGGCCGAGCGCAAATCGCCAGGAGACGTCGTGAAACTGGGCTTGCGCTTCCGCAAGCCTGGCGCCACCGCTGACTCCGAGGTCTCAGCCAATGAATGTCTGCTGGACAGAAGCTCCGGTAAGGCGGTTAGCAACATTGCCTGGAATTTCACAGGTTCGCCTGCTCGGTCCGGTCGAGTTTGGGCGAGCCTGACAGGTTCGATGATCGCGCTACGTGGCGATGCCTCGGCGATCCTCAATGCGGCAACCGATGTCGGCAATCCGTACGCTGGCCCCAACACGGGCGTCGGTGTCAACACCTCCGCGGTTCCGGCCGTGGGCACCGCCGTCACCCTAATCATCAGCAAGGCCTCCACGTGAACCCAACGCGCATCCTGGAACTTGCCAACGCGTTTTGGGGCTCAGCGGCCCTGTTGGCAGCCAACGAGTGTGGCGTTTTTGTCACACTCGCCGCCGGGCGAGGATCTCTGTCGGAACTCGCGGCGCGCGCTGGGCTCGCAGAACGCTCTCTCGGTATCCTTCTGGATGCGCTGGTAAGCCTGGGACTCGTACTAAAAGAGGGCGATCTCTATCGCAACACCCCCGAAGCGGATGCTTTCCTCTTGCCCGAGCGCCCTGGGTCTTTGGCCCAGGCCTTGGGCTACAATGCCGGATTGTTCTCAGCATGGGGGCGCTTGGCCGACGCGGTGAAAAGCAATCAGCCTGTGGTGGCTTCGCCCACCTATCTGGGACGCGACCTCGAACGCACGCGCGCGTTCGTGATGGGCATGCACGGTCGTGCCTTGGGAATGGGGCGCACCATG
>JAKLEG010000685.1 GCA_022703175.1 Myxococcota bacterium
GCCTTTTTGTTGCGCCGAGATCCTGGACTCCAGGCGCAGCTCGCTCAAATGGCGCCGCTTTTGGTCACGGCTACCTGGAAGGGCTCGGCGCCGATCGCGAGCGTTACGTTGCGTTTTGTCGCAAGCGTGGAAGCTGGAGCGCTTAACCTAGGCCTGAGCCTGGGCCGTGCCGATGACACCAGCCAAGGCCGTTGGCGACTCATTCAAGAGCTCGGTGCTGAAGATCTGGGCGCGATCATGGGGACGACCATCAAGAGCGTGGCGTTGGGGGGCACCTGCCGGCTGCTGTCGGCCACAGGGGCCGTGGTGGATAGCTTTGTCAACCGCGCCCAAACAGCGCATGTCAACGCCGACCTGGGGCAGTTACGCAACGCCGACGAGCTCGCGCGCCTGGCCCTAACACGCCTCGCCCGCAACCTGCTCTCGAATGCCACGTTGGAGCGCGTAGCGCCCTAGCCTCAAGATCGTGCCTCCCCTGTTGCCCTTCCGGTGCCCAGCAGATAGAGAAGTCCGCCATCTTTGAGCCTCACGAAGGAAGAGTCATGACTGAAGAGATGCAAGAGGATTTTGGTGCGCTGCTCGAACAATTCAGCACTGCCAAAAGCCTCCGCCTGAATGTGGGTGATAAGGTTCGCGGCAAGATTTTCCAGATCGCCAAAGACACGGCCTTCGTCGAGCTGAGCCCCTCGCAAGAGGCGTCCATTCCCCGCGAAGACCTATGCAACAAGGAAGGCGAGCTCACTGCGAAGGTGGGTGACACGCTCGAAGCCTATGTGGTCAACCTACGCGACGGCATCGAGCTGCGTCGGCATATCGGCAAGGGTCAGGTCGACATCGAGATGCTCGAAGAGGCGCGTGCCTCCGGCATGCCTATCGACGGCACGGTCACCGGCGTGAACAAAGGTGGCTTGGAGGTGCTCATCGGCGGCGCCCGCGGCTTCTGCCCCATTGGCCAGGCCGACATCACCTTTGTCCCCGACCCTTCGGTCTTTGTTGGCAAGACGTTCCAGTTCGTCATCAAAGAGGTGCGCGAGCACGGCCGCAACGTGGTGCTCAGCCGCCGTGCGTTGTTGGAAGTGGAACAACACGAGCGCGCCAAAAAACTGATGGACACCCTCGCCCCTGGCGCCCGCGTGGAAGGCAAAGTCACGCGCCTGGCCGAGTTTGGTGTGTTCGTCGACATCGGTGGCATCGAAGGTCTCGTACCAATGTCCGAGCTGTCGTTTGCGCGCGTCGAAAAGTCGAGCGACGTCGCGACCGTAGGCGACACCGTCACGGTGGAAGTGCGGCGCATCGAAGAGGACCCGAAGCGCCCCGGCAAGCAGCGCATCAGCCTGTCGCTCAAGGCCACAATGCCCGATCCGTTCGTGGCTCATGCCGATGACCTGCGCGAGGGAAACACCCTCACCGGCACCGTGGCCAAGCTCGAAAAGTTCGGCGCCTTCGTCGAGTTGCTTCCTGGCATACAAGGGCTCGTGCATATCAGCGAGGTTGCCGACCGGCGCATCCGCCACCCGAGCGATGTGCTGAAAGTGGGTGAAAGCGTCACGGTGAAGGTGTTGAGCTTCAACCCGGCCGAACGCCGCGTGTCGCTCAGCATCAAAGCCACCGGCGCTCAACCCCCAGCGCCAGGCGACACCGCGGTGGGCGCCCTGGTGGTCGGCAAAGTTGAGCGCCTGGAGAAATATGGTGTCTTCGTCAAACTGGACACCGGCGCCACCGCACTGTTGCCAGCCGCCGAAACCGGCACGCCGCCCAACACCGATTTGGCGAAGCACTTCCCGATTGGCTCCGAGCATCCGCTCGTGGTGCTCAGCATGGATGAACGCGGCCGCTTGAAAGTCTCGAAGAAGGCCCGCGACCAAGCCGAAGAACGCGCCGTCATGGACTCTTACAACAAGAGCCAAGGTGGCGGTGCGCAGAGCTTCGGCACCTTGGGCGACCTACTCAAGAAGCAGCAACCGGCCAAGAAGTAACCACCACCAGCACGCTGTAGCCGCCCAGCAACAGAGCCAAACCCACCGTTGCCCAGAGCGTTTGTCGCCCCTGTATCCGCAGGTCGATGTCGCTCTCGCTCTGCAATCCAGCCCACGCCCGACGTAGAATGGCGGGCGTCAACACCGCCAGATTCAGCAGCACCGGAACCAACAAAAAGCCGCCCGGATGCAACCAGCCGTCGGGCGCCAAAAGTGCCGTGGGCCACTCTCTCAACCCGGCTCCGGCGCGATGGGCGGCCAACACCAGGTCGAGCGCACGCATCCCGAACAACAACAACGTGCCTCCCACGAACAGCCAGAAGGATAGCCGCGCCGTGCGCAAATCGTGCCGACTTGGGACCTCGGCCAACACACGCCCGGTGAGTCGGCTCTCGCGTGAGCCATAGAGCGCAAACACAACAAAGCCGATGTTCAACCACGCTGCGAACCGCAACCATGACGCCGGCGGCAGGTAGTAAATGAGGTAGAGGCAGGAGAGGATCCCCAAAACAGGCAACACATGGTCGCGAATCACCCAAAAGAACGCCGCACCCACGCAGGTGAGCACGAGCTGCCACCCCATAGGCAAGGCCAACCACCAAACCACGCTGACGAAGAGGAGGTAAAGCCCCAACGCCCAACGCCAACCGCCCGGAACCCGGAACGGTCGGGGTCGCAACGGATCGCGGAGACGCAACACAATCACCCCCACCGCCACCAGAATGAAGGCGAACAGCGTGCCGATGTTGGTCAGGTCCACCATCTCATCCACGCTGGCGATGGCCGCAAAGAAGCCGACAAATAACCCGGTCAGAACCGTGGCCACGTGGGGAGTCCGAAAACGTGGGTGCACACGCG
>JAKLEG010000686.1 GCA_022703175.1 Myxococcota bacterium
CCATCGTCGCAGTCTTCATTGGGGTCTACGTATCTATCGCCGCAATACGGTGCCTCTCTGCTGCAATCGGTGCGGCAATGGCGATCGAGCGCCCAGCCATCAACATTGGCGGCACCTTCATCGCAACCCTCAGCGGGTGTTTGACCAGCGTCGCGATAGCCGTCACCACACATCGAGCTGATGCAACCGCCCAGTTTGGCAACACAGATCTCTCGGCCCAAGCCTGTCAATACGCACAGGTTGCCGTCGCTTGCGACGTCTGCCACGTGAACGATCCCCTGTGCTTCGTTGCAACCATCGACCGTGCACGGATCGGCGTCGGCCATCTCGATCGGGGAGCCAGGGATGCACAAACCATCGTCACAGCGTTCAGAACCATTGCACAACAACCCATCGTCGCAATCGAGGTCGACGTTGCAACCTCGTCCGGGCACACAACCAGCGATCGGGTTGCAGTAAGTGTCAGCCGCACACAAGCTGTGGTTGGCCACGTGGGAGCAGGTGCCCACACCGCCAGTGCCTTCCAGGCAACTTGCCTCGACGCAGGCGAAGCTTGAGAGACAAGGGAGCGCGCCATCGGTGCACAACCCCGCCTCGCAGCGCTCGGCACCGGAGCAATAGCGGAGGTCATCGCATTCGTCATCTTGGTTGCATGGCTTGGCGAGCCTGACCGGGATCGAGGGTGCGTGTCGGCGCAGGAACGTCGCAGTCACCTGGGCGCGCGCCAACGCTTGACCACTGTGATCGCGGGCCTCCACTTGGAGAGTGTGGCTGCCGGTCGTGGGATAGGTGAGAGTCAGGCTAAGCGGGAACGCTTGCGTTGTTGGCGTCACGGTCTTGAGGGTGCCAGCGTCGGCCACAACGGCGACGGTCGAAAAACCGGACGCGACGTTATGCGGGTCCTCTAAGGTCAACACGGCATAGGGTGGTGTTTGGCTGCAAGCCAAAAGCCATACCGCCGCGATGGTCGGTGTTCGGAACGTAAAGCGCATCATCGATAACCAACGGTATCACAGCCACACCCAACCGCCACGAAACACTAAGGTGTCGTCTAGGCTTTGCTTGCAGGTTCCAGCTCCACCAGCAACGTGTCGATATCATTCAGGATATCGGCCGAGCGTGAAGGCGCAGGGACGGTGCCGCGGTTGGTCGCGGGCGGTGTCGAGGAGGTGCCGCTCGTTGATTTGGCGATGGGTGCCGCGGATGCGGTGGGTAGTGTCAGGATGCGGGTCGGTTGATCGTCGAGTTCACCGCGCAGACTGGCGATGGTGGCGGTCTGCTGTTCGATCTTGGCGCGCAGCTCATGGAGTTTCTCTTGGATGTTGGCGCGCTCGTCTTTCAAACCCTGGATCCGCTCCTGAGCAAGGCGCAGCTCTTCGCCGTCGTGGTTCTCGGAGGTGGGGGCCGCAGCCGCCTGTTGCGCTTGCACGCGCAGCGCCTGCAGTTTTTGTTGATCGACTTCGCGTTCTTCTTTGAGCGCCTTGATCCGCTCTTTGGTGAGTCGCAGCTCCTCTGTCAGATCGCCATCTGCGCTGGACGCGGCGATCGTCTGCTGCAGCTTGAGGCGCAGCTCCTGCATCTTTTGTTGGTCGACCGCGCGCTCTTCTTTGAGCGCCTTGATCCGCTCATGGGCCAAGCGCAACTCTTCGTTGACATCGCTGACCGCGGCGTCAGGAGCAGCGCCGGCCACTTGCTGTTCTGCGGCGCGTAGCGCTTCACCCAGCTCCGTTGCGCGTGTGGCCAACTCTAAGCATTGCAACTGCAGGGTGCTGGCATTTTCGTGCTCGGCCTTCAAGCACTCGGTGAGGGTCTTGGTGCGCTCCCGCAGCAGGACCAGCTCGCGCTTAGCATCGGCAGGAATCCCGTCGGGGCGCGGCTCAGCGGTACCTTGAGGGGTCATTGGCTTCTCCCGGCGCACGTCAAGGTCGAAGGGCAACACGTGCATCCCCGCAGGTCTAGCATTGGTGCGCCAGCCGAACCATAGCACGACGCATCATTGCGGCAGCTTGGACTTTGGCCCTACATTGGCGACACGTGAACCGGATGGACTCGATCCGTGCCCATGCCGCCACGTTCACCAATTCCCTCGGAGTGGAGGAGTCTGTCATGGGTTTGCTCAACAAAGACAACGCTGCCAAAGCCCCGGCTAAAAGTCCCACCGATGACGTGCTGTTGCTGCACGGCATGATGCTGATGGCCAGCGCTGACGGCACAATTGAGTGCAAAGAGATTGCAACATTGGAGTCGTTTTTCAACACGCTTCCAGAGTTCGATGGCAAGGACTTTGATGAGTTGATGCTGCAGGCCCGTAAACTGTGTGCGCGCTACGATTCCCTCCAGGAATCCGTGAAGGCACTGGCTGATATCAAGAGCCCAGCGGTGCGACGCAAGCTATTCGTGTTAGCGGTGGACTTGGCTATGTCATCGGGCGAGGTAGAAGAGGCCGAGGACGAGTTGCTGGAAACCATGGTGCGTGTTTTGGCCATTGATGAAGCCACTGTCGCCAAGGTTCTCGAAGTGATGAATATCAAATACGCCCAGTAAGCGATGGATTGAGGCGGGTCCAAAGCGCGTGTCGCAATACGATTGGCCGCAAAGTTAACCTAGCGGTCGAAGAGATCCGTACCCTTTTTGTCTTTGCCTTTTGCCTTCTTCTTGGTGGGTGCGGGCGCTGGTTCTGCAGGCCTTGGGGCCGCTTTCGGGTGTGGTGTGGGGGCGGGTTCTACGCGTCGCGTAGGAGCAGGGTTCTCGTGCGGCCTGGGTGCTGGGCTTGTTGCAGGGCGATTCGGTGTGCTCGACCGTGGTGGCGAGGCGGGCCGATCCGGACGCGT
>JAKLEG010000687.1 GCA_022703175.1 Myxococcota bacterium
AGAAACGACGCGGCGCTGGACGACGAAAGGCGAACTGAGAGATTGTACATGCGTTACGCAGATGGGTGACCCCGGGGTCAATGCTCGTGAGAACGCGGGGGTCAAAGGTAGTGAGAGCCGGCACCAACGGCTGGATCGACGACGGTGATGCCGCATTTTCGAGCTTGATGGTGTGGCGCCGGAATGCTGGGGTGGATACCTACCAAAGCCTAGCTGCAGCCGGGGTGGGGGCCATCTACACCGGCAGCGTGGCCACGCCGTTTACGGTGAAAGAAGGGGACGAGACGGCGGCGCAAGTGAGGAGCACCGGCCTTTTCCTGACGGAGGCAGGTGCCGTTGGCACGACGCAACAGGTCGATCTGGCGATGCGCTCAGCCACACCGACGGCACCAAACGCGCCGAGCCTTACTCCCGTCTTGCTTTCCGATGGCGACAAGAGCGTCACGTAGACTCTGACCACACAGGCCCTTGGCTCTTTGGCCCTTGTAAAACTCGCGCCCAGGCACCAACGTGTAATGAGATGGGGGACAGCCACACCAGAGATGCGCGAGCGTGCGGAGATGACCCGCGGAGGCGAGCGATCGTTGTGGGCCTGTGTTTGTTAATCATCGGGTTGGTGCCGCGTGTTGTTGCTGCCACCGAGAGTCGACCCCGAATTGCGCAACTCTTCATCACCCTGGCCGACAGTGCGACTCAGGGCCCCGCGCCCACGCAGGCCAAGCCGGACAATGGCAACGACCTGGAGAACAACCGTTTCTGGGGCGGTCGTTATGGCGTACGCACCTTGCTCATGAAGCATCCCGATTGGGAGTTGGTCGGCCGGGAGCGGGCGCCGCAGACCCACGTGTTGGAACGACTGATCTTTCGTCATCGTCAGCGCTACATCTATCTTGTGGTTGACGCGTACCGTGGCAGTGTTGCGAGGACCGCCCTCTCCGAGTTCCTAAACACCTCGGCAGGAGCACGGCCGCTCTTATTGCGCGTCGGTAACTCCAGCGTCTCGATTCAAGCCGGGAGCGCCTCGGACCTGTTTGTCTATCTGGGACACAATGCCATCGCCGCAGAGGACAAAGATCTAGATCTGCCCATGCACGTGGATGCGACATTGCGTCCGGTGGTGATGCTGACGGACAGCAGCCTAGCTTCTTTCGAGCCCTACCTGCAGACAGCCGGTGCGACGCTGCTGTTGGGAACCACCGGGGTGATGTCGCCCGAGGGTTACCTGGTGGTGGCATTTCTTGAGGGTTGGGTGCGTGGAGAAACGGCGCCCACCCTGCATATGCGCGTGGCGCAAGCTTATGCTCGTTACCAGCGCTGCAGTGTGGCCATCGCCGAGCGACTGTTTTGGATGACCCCCGAGGCGGCCACCGTGGCGACGCACCAAGCTCAGCCACATAATCCGTAGCGAGACGACATAAGCAAGGGCTGCCGCTAAGATGCTCTCCGGAGATATCTGCAATGAGCGTCGCTGCGACAAGTGAAGCAGCGCTGTGTCGGGAGCATTAGCGGGAATCGGGTTTAGATACCGGCAAGCGTTGTAGCAGCACGTCAAATTCCGGCAGGCTGCGCAGGTTTTCGAGGTCTGGATCCTGGGCCATGTGTGGGTCGACAAAACCTTGGTCCAACGCACGGCGGATCAACAACAAAGCACGCTCGCGGTCACCGGCCAGCGCAAAATAACAGGCCATGTTGTAGGCCCCGACGGCATCCTCGGTGAGCTTGGCCGCGCGTGCCGCCACCACCGAGGCCTCGGCGCGGCTGCCGGTGCGCCAAAGGGCTAACGCATGCAACGCACAGGGGGACTGCGCCTCTGCGAGACGGCAAGCGGCGGCAAACGCTTCGCGGGCCTCGTCCCAGCGCTGGATTCGCGACAGCGCTAGCCCGAGTGTTTGGTGGTGGCGCCAGAACGATGGCATCAGAGCCACTGCCTTTTTGGCACGCGAGAGCGCTTCTTCGGTGCGCCCCACCGCCAGCAGAGTTTCGCTGAGGATATTGTGAGTGCGGGCGCTGGCCGGGTCGAGTTGCAACGCCTCTTCTAGGTCTCCCAGCGCCGCAGCTTGGCCCTCCAGGGCGCTCTTCGACAGGGCGCGGTAACGTAAGACCCATGCGCGCATCGCGGGTGTCAAATCCTGGCGGCTAAGGATGGCAGAGTAGGAACGCGTGGCGTCGGCAGGGCGATTGTCGCGTCCCTCAAGGTACGCCAAGTACAAGGCACCGTAGGGCGCTGTTGGGTCGGCCTCTTCAAGGCGGAGAATGGCTTCATTCAATTCAGTGCGTCGGGCCTGCGTTGGATCCGCGTCGAAGGCCAGCATTAACGCGTGGGCGCGCAGCGCGCGGGCATCTGGCTCGCGCTCGAACGCAGCCACCAAAGCCTCGGTGGCCGCCAGCAGATCCTGCGTGGCACCGCGGCGCAGGGCCGCTTGAGCCTCCCGCAAAAAATGGGAGGAGGTCATCGCCACCGAACCGGTGAGGCTGCCGATGTAGTCGTAACGTTTCGGGAGATGGGCTCCCAGTGCGGTGGCCGTGGAGCGCGCTAATAGCGCCGCCATGGCAGGCAACTCATCGTCATTGCCGGTGGCGTGGGTTCCCCACAGCAAGCGGTTTTCGTTAGCGTCGACCACGCTGAGCGCCACATCGACGGAGGTCGCCTGGCGAGTCACCGTCAAGCCCACAAACCGGGCGGCGCCAAAACGTCGCGCAGCCTGAGCGCGTTCAAGCGAGCCCACCCCAGCGATTTCGTCGGGCTGCGGTACGGGCAGCACCCGGAGGTCGGGAACTTGGGCCAGGTTGATGGCGATGGCTTCGGCAAGCGAGTTGCCTAGCATCATG
>JAKLEG010000688.1 GCA_022703175.1 Myxococcota bacterium
GGCAGCGAGGACGACAGCTGCCTTGGACTGCGCATTCGAGCGCGCAAGGTAGGGAACCACACGCTACAGTACCAGCTGCATATGGTTCACAAGGGTGAGAACGACGAGCGTGATCAAACGGTTCCGATGGGACGTTTTCAGGCATTTCTTGATCCCGAGACAGTGCTGCTCATGGACACGGCACACATCGATTGGGTCGAAGACGAGACTGGCTCAGGATTCCAAATCGAAAATCCCGGCGCCAAGCCCTCGTGGGCCGATCCGTTGTATCAGCGCATCCAAAAGGTCCTGGATGAGTTGCTGAGCCCGGCCCTGGCGCAACATGGCGGCTGGGTGGAACTTGTGACCGTTGACGGCAGCGCGGCCCACGTGCTCTTAGGCGGTGGCTGTCAGGGCTGCTCCGGTGCCCGTGCTACGCTCAAAGATGGTATCGAATCGGTCATTCTTCGCGAGGTCCCAGAGATCAAGGCAGTCATCGACGACACCGACCATTCGATCGGCGACCACGCGCATCATTGCGGCTGACGAACGCCGAATTTCCTAAACTAAATCAGGAGTTTGGCCCGGGACGAGGGCGGCTTGTTCCGCTTCACGGCGCAGCGTTTGTAAGGTCTGCGAGTAGTTCTGGCTGCCGAACACGGCCGAGCCTGCGACCAACGCGTTGGCGCCGTAGGCTGCCACTGTGCCGGCGGTCCTGGAATCCACGCCCCCATCCACCTGAATGTCGAAGGCGAGCCCTCGGGCGTCGCTGAGAGCCTTGAGCGCGCGCAGCTTGGGCATCATTTCGGGGATGAAGGCCTGACCGCCAAAGCCCGGGTTCACCGTCATGATCAGCACCAGGTCTACGAAGGGCAGCGCGTGTACGATGCTCGTAAGCGGCGTCATCGGGTTAAGTGCCACGCCCGCCTTGGTGCCGGCTTTGCGAATCTCGGACAACGTCCGGTGCAGATGTACGCAAGCCTCAGCTTGCACAGTGATGCTGTTGGCGCCCGCGTCGATGTAGGCAGCAATCGACAGTTCAGGTTTTTCGATCATCAGGTGCACGTCAAACGGCAGCTTCGTGCATTTGCGAATCGATTTGATGAGCGGTGGCCCCAGCGTCAGGTTGGGCACGAAATGGCCATCCATCACGTCCACATGGATCCAATCAGCGCCCGCCTGTTCGACGGCGGCAATTTCATCACCTAGCCGTGCGTGATCGGCCGCCAAAATCGATGGGCAGAGCAAGAGGGGTCGGGACATGCCTGACCTCACACAAACAGCAGGTAGTTGAGGAACACGAGCACAAGCGCCCCGACCACGGCGCCAGCCAGAGCCGTTTGGATGCGGCCGGTTTGCAGCAAGCGGACCTTGCGGCCAAGCGCGCCAATGCCGTTCGCCACGCCGTTCACCATGCCATCTACAAGGAGCGAATCGATATAGCCATCCACCGTCGCAAAGCTGCGGCCGATGAAACCAACGAAGTTCACGGTGCCGTCAATTCCCTTTTGGTCGAGGGCAAATAGGAAAGTGGCCAACTGCCGACTGCGGCGAACTACCAAAAAGTCGTACGCCTCATCCACGAAGTACTTGTTGTAGATAAGTGTGTGGGTAAATCGCAGCACCTTGTTGGGGCTGGCCAACAGCCGTGCAGGCACGGTGCTCTTGGCGTCTTTGTATAACAGACGCGCCACGAAGAAGGAGCCCAAGGCCAACAGCACGGAGCCTGCCGCCAGTAGTTTTTCCATCAGGTGCACGTGGTGCAGCTCTTCACCGCTGGCAAGCTTGGACCACCAGGGTAGCGACTCGGTGGCTTTGCCGACCACCGGGTGCAGCCAGTGTTCAAACAACGGTTCGACCCCAATGAGCGGCCAGAAGCCCAAGCTAATCGTAAGAATAATGAGCACGGCCAACGTCACGAGCACATAGGTCATGCTCTTGGGCGATTCGTGCGGGGTGCCGCCGTGCGCGTTGTCGTGGGTGCTGTGAGCGTCGTGAGCCGCATGCGTGTCGGTGGTTTTCATGACATGGACATCGTGTCCATGGGCTAAGGCTAGGCCACCGCGGTAGTCGCCGGTGAACGTCAGGTAGTAACTGCGCCACATATAGAAGGAGGTGAACGCCGCGCCGACGAAGCCCAACAGCCAAATGAGCCAACCCGGTACCAACAGGTGTTGGGCGTCGTAGGCCTTCCATAGGATTTCATCTTTCGAGAAGAAGCCATTGGCGATGAAGAAGAAGGGTGCGGTGGTGATGGCCACGCAGGCCATCCAGTAGGTCCAATGGGTCAGCGGCATGTACTTCTTGAGGCCGCCCATTTTGCGCATGTCTTGTTCGTGGTGGCAGCCCAAGATCACGGAGCCCGAGCCTAAGAAGAGGCAGGCTTTGAATACTGCATGGTTCAGCAGGTGGTACACGCCGGCCCAATAGGCGCCCACGCCCACGCCCACGAACATGTAGCCCAGTTGGCTGACGGTCGAATAGGCAAGTACTTTTTTGATGTCGTATTGAAACAGGCCAATGGTGGCGGCGAACAACGCGGTGCAGACGCCCACAAGCGCCACCACCGTCATCGCGGTGGGAGAGAGCGCAAACAGGAAGTTGAGCCGGGCCACCATGTAGACGCCCGCGGTCACCATCGTCGCAGCGTGGATAAGCGCCGAGACCGGAGTGGGGCCGGCCATGGCATCGGGCAACCAGACATACAGCGGAATCTGCGCGCTTTTGCCAGTGGCGCCCACGAAGAACAACAGGCAAACCACGATGATGAGCGGCATGCCGGCAAAGTGCTTGGTGTTGGGGCTTGTCTCCA
Source organism: Myxococcota bacterium (assembly GCA_022703175.1). Lineage (GTDB taxonomy): Bacteria > Myxococcota > XYA12-FULL-58-9 > XYA12-FULL-58-9 > XYA12-FULL-58-9 > JACRCV01. Next base: position 2,792 of record JAKLEG010000688.1, read on the forward strand.
ACCAACTGGCTTTGTCTTGCTCGAC
>JAKLEG010000689.1 GCA_022703175.1 Myxococcota bacterium
TACCAGCTTCATCAGGCCGTCTCGGATTATCACTTTCTTGCTCCCTTTGCCCTGTCGGGCTCAAGGGGCCAGACACCAAAAACTTTACGCTACCTGGTATCCAACAGCGGGCAGGTGGGCCAACACGCCCTCGAATCGCTCGACGCCGACGAGGCGCTGGCCGAGCAGCAAATCTTGGTAGCGACCCTCTTCTTGGGCGAGTCGGTGTTTGGCATCGATACCGCAGAGGTCCAAGAAGTCGTCACGGCCGCGGATGTCACACCCGTGCATCATGCGCCTGGCTACGTGCTCGGTGTCATGAATCTGCGCGGCCGCATCGCCACCGTGATCGACTTGGGGTTGAAACTCAATCTCGATCGAGTCGCCCCCGGGCCCGAAAACCGCATTCTGATTGTGGAGTGGCAGGGCGAATACATTGGCATGCTCGTCGACCGCGTCGCCGACGTATTGACCATCGAGCGCTCAGCGTTGAAGCCTCCCCCCGAGAACGTGCACGGCCTGCAAGGACGCAACTTCAAAGGAGTATGCGAAACTGCCGCTCACCTGGTGGCCTTCCTTGACCTGGAGAAGGTGCTGGAGTTGGAGCCCTCCGACAGTGCCCAGTGGTACCAGAAAGGCCGGCCATGACCCTGAAGGCACTCGTGGTCGATGACGCCTCGATGTTTCGCCGCGCCATCACCGAAGCGCTGAACAAAATTCCCGATGTCCAGGTCGTGGGCTCCGCAGCCACAGGCAAGCTCGCGCTGCAACGAATCGCCGAGCTGGAACCAGACGTGATGACGCTCGACATCGACATGCCCGGCATGGACGGCCTTGAGGTCTTGGATGCACTGCGTGAGCAGGGCCGCGACGTGGGTGTCATCGTCGTGAGCGCGCTTACGCCCACGGGCGGGCGGATGACCATTCGCGCCTTAGAAAAAGGTGCTTTTGACTTCATCCTTAAGCCGACGACCTCGGGAGCCGAAGAGAGCTTGGAGGCGATCTACCGCGAGCTACTCCCCAGAATTCGCGCGCTGGGCCACCGACGTTCGATAAGCCGAATCCTCCGCACGCCGCAACCGGCCGCCACGGCAACGGTGCCCGCCGACGCGCAATCGCTACTCGCTCCCGGTGCCCCACGCCTAGCTCCCATTGCCAAGCCCAGTGCCACGCCGCTCGCCGTCGAGGCCATCACGCAGCGCGCACAGCGCATCACCCACCGTCAGAACATTCGGCTGCTGGTGATTGGCGTCTCCACGGGGGGGCCCAACGCACTGGCCCAGTTGATTCCAGCCTTGCCACCCGACTTGGGCGTTCCTGTCCTCATCGTCCAACACATGCCCCCCGTGTTCACCCAGTCGCTTGCCGAAAGCCTCAGCCAGCGCTCAAAGATTCCGGTACGTGAAGCTCAACATGGCGAGCCGCTGCGCGATAACGTCGTTTACCTGGCGCCCGGCGGCAGACAGATGCGCATTGCTCCCGGGGACAACGGTGCGACCCTGGTGAAAATCACCGACGACCCCCCCGAGAACAACTGTCGTCCGTCAGTCGACTACCTGTTCCGCTCGGTGGCCCGCGACTTCCCGGCACGCGTGGTGGCCGCGATCCTAACCGGCATGGGGAGCGACGGCGCCGCCGGAGTCCGTCTCTTGAAACAACAGGGCGCCCGCATCGTCGCGCAAGATGAAGCGAGCTGCGTCGTGTTTGGCATGCCAAAGGCCGCGATCGAGACGGGTGCTGTGGACGATGTGGTGACGCTGGACGAGATGGCCCAGACGCTCGTGACGGCGGTTCGAGGTCGCGGTGCATGAGTCCGCTGGTAGCCGACGAACTCGCCCAATGGGCGCAGTACATCCAATCGGCAACCGGGATCTATCTAGACGGTTCCAAAGGCTACCTGATCGAAACTCGCTTTGCGCCACTGCTCAAGGAGGTCGGAACCACAAGCTTCGGCGAGTTGTTGCGCCGAACCCAAGTCGACACCACGGGCGCGCTTCGGCGCAAAGTGGTGGACGCGATCACCACCAATGAGACGTCGTTCTTTCGCGACAACTCCCCCTTTGAACTGCTGCAACACAAGCTCATCCCCGACCTGATCGACACGCGAAATCGCAGCACCGGAGCCGTACGCCCCATACCAATTCGCATTTGGAGCGCGGCCTGTTCCACCGGCCAAGAGGTCTACAGCATCGCGATGTTGTTCCACGAGCTAAAGGTCGACCTCAAACGCTTTGATGTGCGGATCTTCGGCACCGACATTTCCGACCGTGCCCTGGCAGCGGCCAGCCGTGGGACGTTCGCCAAAATGGAGATTGACCGCGGCCTACCGCTCGATCGCCTGGGCCGTTACTTTGCCACCGACGGGCAAACCTACCGCGTCAAAGATGAAATCCGCGCCATGGCGACTTTCCGTTCGATCAACCTGTTGGAGCCGTTCACCTTCCCCCACAAGTTTGACCTGGTGCTGTGTCGTAACGTAGCGATCTACTTTACCGAACGGGACAAGGCCCGTCTGTTTGGATCGATTGCGCGCGTGATGGCCCCGGACGGCACGCTCCTTATTGGCTCCACCGAAACCATCACCGGCATCTGCCCGCAATTCGAGCCCAAACGTCACGTGCGTTCGGTGTTCTACTCGCTTAAGGTCAACGGTTCGTAGGCTCGATATTGTTGTGTAAAGGCGACCGACCGTTTTATCTAGAGCTACCCACTTACCTGAAACTATTGCGGTTTTGTGGCAGGACCTGAGGCACGCATAGCGACCTCGACCAAACGATCCACCACGCTCTCCTCCAAACCCAGGATGGATCGGCCAATCATCACCAGGGTA
>JAKLEG010000069.1 GCA_022703175.1 Myxococcota bacterium
CGCAGCGGTACGACTCCGAGAGCAACGACTTTGCCGCGGGGCAATTGGATTGTGGCGAGCGGAACAACGTGGCCTCGACTGCGACACAGACGTCATCCATCAACCGCACGACAAAGCCGGGGCCGCTGCAGCAGGTGTATCCAGCTGACTCTTCGAAATCCGCGGTCGCACAGGATTGTGACCATGACCTGGCCAATACGTTGGCCCATGACGCAGCGAGTTCGGTGCAATCGACATTGGGCGTCGAGACATCAACGTGCGTAGAGCTCCCAACATCCAGCCCAACAAACCTACCCAAAGCATATGCCGGGTGTGCGAAAACCCTGCGCCATACGGGATCTACCTCTTTCATGTGGGTGTTGAGAACACATTAAGTCTCTTGATTTCGTTGACGTTTCGTCTTGACGTCATAGGTCGGAGTAAGTACCACATAAGCACCAATTGGATGGGCATGTCATGTTGAGACGTACATCGAATCAACATCGATCACTTGCAACTGGCATGCACGTGCAGAGCACGCTGGTGTGTCGATTTCGGCACCGCCATCCGACTTTGAGGAGACCCTCATGGACGCAACTCGGATTCTGACGATCCTGGCTATGTGTAGCCTTGCCGCTTGCGGTGTCGAAGGAGCCTCGATCGACGGCGAGCCGCTTGGCCAAAGTGGCCGTGAGATCGTGGGTGGTTCGTCGTACGCCGGATTGCCGGCAGTGGGTGCGATTCTCGTAGATGGCCAGCCGTGGTGTACGGGTACGCTCATTGGCGTACGCAAGGTGCTTACCGCCGCGCACTGTCTGGAGGACGTCTCGGCGTCACAAATGGAATTTGCGTTGGGCACCAATGCTTCAAATCCCGACACCGTGCTCCCGGTTGCGAGCATCAAGGCGAACCCGTCGTACAACTCGTACAGCATCACCAACGATATCGGCTACCTCACGTTAGGCGCCGACGCAGCCGTGGCACCCTTGCCTGTGGTTGCCTCAATGACGAGTTCGTGGGTGGGTACGCCGCTGTTCTTCGTCGGCTACGGCGTCACCAATGGCTACAATCAATCCGGCGCAGGCAAGAAGCGTGCGGTTTGGATGAGCATTAGCAGCGTCAACAGCACCCAGTTTGAGTACAACGACACAGGCAAGAACACCTGCAATGGCGACTCGGGCGGCCCAGCGTTCTACAAGGATCCGGCCGGTAACTACCTGGTGGCGGGTGTCACTTCGTACGGCGATGCCAACTGCGCCCAATATGGCGTCGATACCCGCGTGGATGCGTTTTTGAGCTTCTTGGGAATCACGGGTGGCGTCGGCACAGGCACAGGATCGAGCGGTGGCACCGACACCGGTTCTGGCGCCAACACGAGCGACCCCTGCAAAGGCGAAACCTTCGCTGGACGTTGCGACGGCGCCAAGGTCATCTGGTGCGAGAGCAACACCGTACGCACCCAAGACTGCTCGGCGAGCGGCAAGACATGCATCTTCGACAGCGCCAACCAGTACTATGCCTGCGGTAAGGCTCCGAGCACACCCGTCGATCCGTGCAACGGCGAGTCTTTCACCGGCCGCTGCGAAAACGGCTCAGTGATCTGGTGTGAGAACCAGCAGGTCAAATCATTAACCTGCAGCCAAAGCGGCAAGAGCTGCCGCTACGATAGCAGCAAAGGCTACTACAACTGCTTGTAGTCCGCGTCTGCTAGGCATGGCGCAAGCACCGAAGGTCCTGCAAGGACTCACACATCCCACCTAGCGAGTGCGCCGCGACTCAGGTAATCTGCTGTCATGACGATTGCAGCAAAATCTGATCTCGCTCCCGCCAAGGCTCCCCGCAACACCTCGACCGCAAACAACGCGCGCCTCGCCGAAACTCGTGACGAAGCGCTAACGCTCGCACAAGAAAACCCTGCCGCCATACGATTCTTGAACCATTTGGCTGGCTGTGCCGTACCCTCTGGAGGCGGCACCCCCGACCTACGGTCACTCCCGCTTGAGGTTTACCAAGCAGTGCTAGGTGCTCAAGACCAAACAATGCGTGGCTTTTTTGATGCCTGGGCCACAAGCATCGCCGAGAACGCCCGCCGCGACCGCGCCCAAAGCCGCAAAGCCGAGCTCACCAAAACCGATGTGGCCCGCGTGGCCTTGAGCAATGACCTGTTCGCGACTGCCATCAAGGCCATCGCCAGCAAAGGGCCGGTGGGTAAGGACATCGCGCGCACCTATACCAAGGCCTCCGCCGCACCAAGCACCGAGAAGACCCCCGAGTTGCCACCCCACCACACCGAGAGCTCCCGCCCTAAGGTGGCGCCCACACCCCCCGACAGTTCGTCTGCAACGGGCGTGCAAGGCCGCGAAGCCTCTCACTCGCGCTAGGCGGGTTGTTGGGCGCGACGCCAGATGTGAGCCGAATTCACCGCCTCACACAACTGATGTCGTTAAGCTGGAGACCCCACAATGCAAGGCACCGCTCAGTCCATTCGCGCCGCGAGCATGTTTGAGCTCTATGTACGCACGGTTTGGCCGCTGCATCGGAGGTTCGTCAAACAACGACTGTCGAAACGCTGTGCCAAGTGCGCAGCCTCGGCAGCAATGATATCGCTGGATGTAAACGGCATCTGCGCGTTGTGCCAAAAGCCTACCTCCAACACCTCGGCGAGCCCGTCCCAGGTGGCCCAGGAAACCACCGCGGTCGCAGAAATCCTGCGGGCACACCAAGGCCAGGGGCAAGGCGCGTACGATGCGCTGGTGGCTTACAGCGGCGGCAAAGACAGCAGCTACCTAATTCGGCGCATCCAAACGGAGTTCTCGGGCCTGCGTCTGCTGGCCTTCACCATGGACAACGGCTTCATGAGCCCGGTGGCCAAGGAGAACATCGAAGAGCTTCTGCCCAAGCTCGGCGTGGACCACTTGTTCATCCGCCCTCGCCGAGAATTCTACGTCAGCCTGTTTCGCTACTGCCTGACCCATCTCAACAAAGAGGGTGGCTACGGCACCGTGGATTTCAGCGACGGCGAATTCATGTTGGACAGCGCCCGAGAGCTGGCGGCCGAGCGACGCATTCCCCTGATTTTATGCGGGTATTCCAGGTACCAGGTACAAAACGGCTTGCGGTTGCACGGCTTCGAATCGCCCCGAGAACGTGAGTTATGCGACCGAGTGGACACCGCAGGGCTGTCGCTTGCCGACATCTTCCCCGACGAGATCGATCGCAAGCGCTGGTGGCAAGCCTCCAGGCACCCCCCCGAGGCTGTGGCCCGGTTGCTGTTCCCGCTGTATGCCTGGAACTTGGAAGAAAGCGAAATCAAGAACCAGGTCACCGCCTGGGGGCTGTTGCGTAAAACGGCGCAGAGCCCCATCGTCACTAACCACCGCTTGATTCCGTTGTTGGGTGTGGTGGACGTCCACCAGTTGGGCTACAGCAGCTTCGAAATTGAGCTGTGCCGCATGGTGCGCGAAGGCAAGGCTGATAGGCGCGAATGGCAACGCGTCTTTGAGCTCTTGGAACACAGCGCCAAAACCGGGCTCTTCGTACGCACGCTGGTGCTCGACTCATTGGCCGAATTGGGGCTCACCCCCGCCGACGTGCGCGTGCCGTTTTAGTCCGGTTCGGCCTGTCACTTGACGCCACCGACGATCGCGGCTCTGTTTGGGCCGCAGATCTGCAAATGCCGCATCTCGCGGCGTGCGTGACCTTCTGCGAGGTGCCATGACACCCGTTGCAACGCTGCGCCGACTCGGGCCTCTGCTTGTAGCGCTCTTGTTGGCGGTGGCCGGCTACGCCCTGTACCACGCCACTCGGCAATACCATTACCATGAGGTGACAACCCAACTGATGGCCCTCCCCAAGGCCTCGGTGGTGCTTGCCATCTGCCTAACTTTACTAAGTTATTGGGTGCTAACCCTGTACGATCTCGGCGCACTTTGGTACCTGGGCAAACGCCTTGCCTACCCCAAAATCGCGCTGGCGTCATTTGTGGGCTACGTGTTCAGCTACAATATCGGCCTGTCGGTGCTGGGAGGTGGCGCGGTGCGCTACCGGCTGTATTCGGGCTGGGGGCTGTCCACCGCTGACATCGCACGCATCATTGGCTTTGCCGCCATCACCTTTTGGTCGGGCTGCTTGTTCTTGGCAGGCATCAGCATCCTGTGGGAACCGGTGCCGCTGCCAGCGTTATTGCACAGCCCCATCGCCTCGACGTTGCCGCTGGGAATTGCCGCACTGGGTGCCGTCAGCACCTATTTGACCTGGGCGTTGGTTTGGCACCGCCCATTCACGGTGCGCAGCCTAGAAATTGTGCCCCCCAAACGGCTGTTGGTGCTGGGCCAGTTGCTGTTGTCTTCGGTGGATTGCCTGGTGGCTGCTGGCGTCATGTATGCGCTTCTACCCCCAAGCGAAGTGCTGTCGTTCCCAGGGTTTGTGGGCATCTACCTCTTGGCCATGGTCATGGGCCTCGTAAGCCACGTGCCAGGTGGCTTGGGCGTGTTCGAAACCGTGATGCTGGCGTTCTTGACCCCCGCTTTGCCCGGGGCACAAGTGCTGAGCGCGCTGTTGGCCTACCGGGTCATCTACTACCTTATTCCGTTCTTGCTCGGGGCCACGGCGCTGGGTGTGCACGAGCTGGCCTTCCGCAGCCGCTGGCTAACCGCAACGCTCAAACTTTCCAGTCGTTGGATCCCTGAAGTGCTGCCGCGCGTGCTCGCCATTAGTACGTTCGTGGGTGGCATCATCCTGTTGATCTCCGGCGCCACTCCGACGCTCGGCGATCGCCTCGACTGGCTCGAAACATTGGTGCCCCTGCCGGTGGTGGAAATGTCCCACTTGGCCGGCAGCCTGGCGGGTTTGGGCCTGTTGGTGCTTGCGCGCGGCCTGCAGCGACGCCTCGATTCGGCCTACCTGCTCACGATGGTGTTGTTGCCTTTGAGCGTGGTGGTGTCGTTGCTTAAGGGCCTGGACTACGAAGAAGCGTTGGCGATGAGCGGCTTGTTTGTCGCATTGATCCCCTGCCACCGCTACTTCTACCGCAAAGGCTCGCTCCTTGCGGCGCCACTCAATTTGGATTGGCTGTTGGCCGCGGTCCTTGTGATCGCGGGCTCGGTGTGGATCGGCATCTTTTCGTACAAGCACGTCGAGTATTCACACGACCTGTGGTGGCAGTTCGCACTCACAGGCGACGCCCCACGCTTTTTGCGAGCCACGGTGGCCGTGATAGCCGTGGGCATGGTGCTCGCGATGCGGCAGTTGCTGCGCCCCGCGCGCATGCGCAACGTCACACCAACGCCTGAGCTACTCGATCGCGCCCAAGCCGTTGTCACCACCGATCGCGAGTCGCAAAGCTATTTAGGGTTGTTGGGGGACAAACAGCTGCTGTTCTCCGACTCCGGGCGCGCCTTCATTATGTATGCGGTCGAGGGACGCAGCTTTGTAGCCATGGGCGATCCGGTGGGTGCGCCGGAAGAGCACGCCGAGCTGTGTTGGCGTTTCCGAGAACTCGCCGATCGCTATGGCGGCTGGGCGGTGTTCTACCAAGTGTCGGCACGACAGCTGCCGCTGTATCTCGACTTGGGCCTAACGCTGTTGAAGCTGGGTGAAGAAGCACTGGTGCCGCTCACTGAGTTCAGCATCGAAGGCAAAGAGCGCTACGATTTGCGGCGTGCTTTGCGCAAAATGGAGCAGGAGAACGTGCGTTTTGAGTTACTCGACGCCAGCGCCGTGCCGCCGCTGTTAGACGAGCTGGAAGCACTCTCGCAGGCGTGGCTGGCCGACAAACACACTCGTGAAAAGGGCTTTTCGTTAGGCTTTTTCAAGCGCGATTACCTCACGCGACTGCCGCTGGCAGTGGCCCGCACACCCGACAAGCTTTTGGCCTTTGCCAACATCTGGCCCGGCGGCAACCACGAAGAGCTCTCGGTGGACCTGATGCGCCATCGTCCTGAGGCCCCGCACGGGATGATGGATTTCTTGTTCGTGAACTTGATGTTGTGGGGGCGCACACACGGCTATCAACGTTTTAGCTTGGGCATGGCGCCGTTTTCCGGCATCGACGCCCGCGACGCCGCACCCCTATGGAATCGCATTGGCGCAACCGTGTTCCGCCACGGGGAATACTTCTACAACTTCCGTGGGTTACGCCAATACAAAGAGAAGTTTCAGCCCACCTGGCAACCCCGCTACCTGGCCTCGCCCGGGTTGTTGGCATTGCCAGTGGTGATGACTAACGTTGCGGCGCTGGTATCACGCGGCTTGAAGGGCATGGTGGGTAAATGACGCTGCTATGCACCCTGCTTTTGGCAAGCACGTTGACGTCTGCCCCATGCGATACGTCGTTGCGCTGGCGGCGCATGGGTGAGGTTAAAGTTTGCCTGCCACAGTCGCCCGCCAACGCGGTGGTTTTCTTGCTCGCCGGAGACGATGGCTGGACGCCGATGATGCAACAAATCGCCAACGTCCTGGTGGGTGAAGGGGCGTTGGTGGCGGGCATCGAAACCCGGCCGTTCTTGCGCCGCCTCGATGTCGCCCAAGAGCGCTGTGCCTACCCGGCCGCTGATTTCGAATCTTTGAGTCAATACCTGCAGTTGCAGCACCATCTGCCGCAGTACCAAGAACCCTTGTTGGTCGGCTATTCGTCGGGCGCAGCCCTCGCCTATGCCACAGCCGAACAGGCCCCGGCGCATATCTTCAAGGGCGTGATTAGCCTGGGTTTTTATGCAGAGCTCAAAACTGGTAAACCCTGGTGCTATGAGCACGGGCTATTGAAGCTCGATAAAACGGCCAAGCGCGCCCGCCTTGTTCCCGACCTGATAGGTAAGTTCCCCTGGCGAGTGATCCAAGGCGGCGCCGACACCCTGTGTGACCCCACCAAGGCCGAAGCCTTTGTCGCCCAAGTGCCACAAGCACGCTTCGTGCGCGTTCCCGGTGAAACCCATTCACTGACCGCAGCCTACCTGCCGCCGTTGCTTGTTGCCGTGCACGAGCTGTTGGGCGCTGCCCCCATCCACCCGCCTCCCAGTGACCCGAGTGTTGGCGACTTGCCGCTGGTGGAAGTACCTGCCGTTGGCACTGAGTATGCCGACACCTTAGCCATCATTCTCTCGGGAGATGGCGGCTGGGCTAGCATCGACAAAGAAGTGGCGGCCGAGCTTGCACGCCGTGGCATAGCTACGGTGGGCATCAGCTCACTCAAGTATTTTTGGCAAGCGCGCACGCCGGAGAGCACCGCACAGGATATCGCGCGGGTGGCGGCGCACTATGGCGCGCTTTGGCATCGCTCCAAATTGTTGTTGTTGGGTTACTCGTTTGGGGCCGACGTGATGCCGTTTGTGTTCAACCGCCTGCCCGAGGCGCTGCAACAACAAGTCACGCTGGTGGCGCTCTTGGCTCCCACCGCCACCGCCGAGTTTGAGTTCCACGTGAGCGATTGGCTAGGCGGCGACTCCAAAAGCGCGCGCCCCACCGCGCCCGAGCTCGCTAAGCTGCAAGCCGTACGCGTGTTGTGTCTACAAGGCGAGGCCGAGCAAGCTCTCAATTGTAGCGGTGCCCCCCAGGGCAAGAACGTCACCCTACCAGGCGGCCACCATTTTGATGGCAACTACGCGGCGCTGACGCGCTTGGTGTTGAACGAGCTCAGTCAGGCGGCAACGCCCCACAACTCCAGGATGCAGCCCTGATCCTCGGGGATATAGCCGCCAGTCGATTGTATGTTACGGTGCGCACCATGTTTCGCCTGTCACGACGAAGCTGGACCTTGCTTGGGCTCGGGCTGTCGGCGCTCCTGCTCACCTGGGCATTTTGGAACGTTGATCTGCATGAGATCGGCGCGGTGATGCTGAGCGCCGACCCACTGCTGCTCTTGGCTGTGGTGGTGCTCTGCATTCTTAGCTTGGTGGTGCGTGGTTGGCGCTGGCAGCAATTGGTCTGTGCCGCTGAAGCTGTGCCGGCGAAGACCGTCATTTTGGCGACGCTCGTAGGGCATTTGGCCAACAACCTGTTACCGGCACGCAGCGGCGAAGTGGTGCGTCTGATTGTGTTGGGACGCAAAGCCCAGCTCTCGAAAACCACGCTGTTGGGTACGTTGGTGTTGGACCACGCGATCGAGGGCGCAGGGCTTGTGCTCATCATGGCGGCATTGCCGTCACTGTTTGCCACGCCCGGATGGTTGCTCACAGTCACGGTGTCGCTTGCGAGCGTGACGTTAGGGTTCTTGGTGTTAGGCACAGCGGTGTTGGTGTTGGCGTCCACAGGCGGCGCCCAACGATTGCCGATCCCAGCTCACTGGGCCGCGCGCCTCGATCACGGCGTGCGCAAGTTCGGCGTGGGTTTCGCAGCACTGCGAAAACCGCACCGGCTGCTTGCAAGCTTTGCGATTGGGATGCTGTCGTGGCTCATCCAGGGAGGCATGGTGGCGCTGTGTCTGCGCGCTACGCACCTGCCGTTAGACTTCGAGCATGCGTTGTTCGTGCTGGCTGCGATCAACGTCGCGGTGTTGATCCCGGGCGCCCCGAGCGGCGTCGGGCCTTTTGAAGTGGCGGCGGTGATGGCGTTGGGGGCGTTTGGCGTAGCCAAGGCCCCGGGCCTATCGTTCGGCCTGCTCTACCACTTCATTCAGATTCTGCCGACGTTGGCCGTTGGATTTGCAGCCATACCAGCTCTGGGGCTGACGCTTAAAGACCTCGCGCCAGGGGCTGCTGCGCCCACAGATCTGTCTAGCGGCCGTTCTGGCGATTAAACTCGTCGAGCGCGGCCGCGGTGTAGTTGATGCCGCTTTGCAGGCACGGGCGACCATTCGAGCCACGCGAGGGGTGATTGGCCACCGGGCGGGTGTCCTTGCCCGCGTTGTCTCGGTTGAGCCACTCGTGCTCGCGGTAGACGCCCACAGAGGTTGTACCGTCGCGGCTGACATTCATCGTAGTGATCATGGTTGGCTCCACAAGTTGTTGGTTCTGGTGCGTACATGAAAGCTATCGGCACAAGCGCGACCGAGTTGCGCACTGGATTCAAAAAGAAGCCTGCCAACATGCCAAATGGCTAGGCGACTTCGCCGCTTGTCGCTCTGCCCCCAGGCGGGTACATTCTGAGCGTTGTTGTAGGAGGCGAGAATATGCGTTCAGGGCAAGGTTTGGCTTTTGTCATCCCATTTCTTGGTAGCCTCGCGGCTTGCAGTAACGGCGAAATTGTCGGCTGCAAGAATGACAGCGGTTGTCCCGCGGGCCACGTTTGTTTGTCCGGAAGTTGCGAGAAGCTCTGTGAGCTTTCAAGCGACTGTCCGCGCGGCTACAACTGCAATGACGGCGTGTGTAGCACCGGCGCTTCCTCCGCCTCCCTGCGCATCGATGCGCTCTCCGGAAACGGCAGCGCCAACTGCCCAGACACCGCGAGCGGCAGCTGTTTTGCCGATGCCCTGCTCGTGACGGGGGTGGGTTTAGCCGAGGCGAGCTTTACGCTCGCCGGCCTCGAAGGCGCCGACGACTACGCGCTCGCGCTGCAGACCACCGCCACCGACACCAGGGCCACGCTGGCGTTGCCAACCGACCTGCTTCCGGGACGCTACCTGCTCACGGCGGTGAACGGCGCCGCCCAAGCGCAAGTGGACGTGCAGATTTTGCGCGGTGAACCCGGCCCTGACATGACTGGCGACGAATTGGTCACCGTGATCAACAATGAGGCCACCCTCAGTTTTGAAATAGGCCTGATGCCAGCCGCTAACTCTCTAATTACACTACTAAATTCAGGCACCACCAAGTTGGTCCCGGGAATCTTGCCACCCGGCAGCGGCGGCACCAACTACACCGGCAACGATATCGTCGACCTGGTGAACGGCAACGCCACGACCCCCATCAACGCCGACAAGTTGGGTACCGGTGACACACTTATGGCCCGCATCAATCAAGCCACCACTACGTTGCTGGCCCAAAATCGCCTGCCCGTCGGCAACGACGTGATTGCGCGCATCAATCAAGCAGATGGCTCTGTCAAGCTCTCTAGCACGGTGCTACCCCCGGGCGGCACCAGCGACGGCAACAGCGTGGTCGGCCTCATCAATGCGGCCGGCACCACTAGCAAAATCGACAGCGCCCGGCTGAACGTGGGCACCACCAGTGGCACGGTGGCGGCCGGCGACCACACCCACAGCGGCAGCGGGGGCGCAGCCTCGTACTACCTGCAACGTGCGGCGGGTACTGCCGGCGCCGCGGCCGCAGTGGATGACACGCAATTTACCGCGCTGTGCGGTGACAACGACGGCTGCACCATCATGTTGGGCTACCGCTACTATAACGATCCCGGTTGGGGCGTCTCCCCGGCGACCTTGTGGGGTCCACCTTGCCACGTGCAATTGAACGCCAACCGCAACTGGGCCGTATCGCCCTGGTGTCTACAACGCTACGAGACCAACAGCGGCAGTGCCGTCAACGATACCAACACTCATCCGTCGCAACCCTATGGCTCCTACGGCTGGGGTACCGACAACAACGTGAGCGACTGTGGTGCCTGGTGCTCGGTGCTCACCTATTACGCCAATGGCATTGATGCGTGCGTCTTGGCCGATGGCCCCAACAGCACCGATAACCAGGCGGGCTTCTACTTTTGGATGACCAGCACCGCCAACACCGCTTTCGCCGATGCCAACCGTACTTGCGATCTGTTAATTCAAGATTAATTCCTAGCACTCTCACCTGTGGGTATTGTATACCCACCCCCTCGGGAATTTTTGGTGGGTGGCGCGAGTTACTGGCTCGAGCCTGACAAACCGAATAGGATGCCGCGCCATGTTTGCACGCCTACTCTCCCTTGCTGTGTTTTTGCCCATGTTGGGCTGTGCCGCCAACGCCACCGCCCCCAAGGCTGCGGCCGGAACCTCAACGCCCGAAGCCAACCAAGCCGATGAAATCCTAGGCACGGTGGCGGGGGTGTCCGTGCGTCGCGCCGACTTGGCTGCTGAGCGCCTGGCCGAAATGAAAACCGCCGAAAACGAGGCGTTGCAGCGGCAATGGACCTCGATCTTTTTGGCGGTGGACGACGTGATCAACGACGTCTTGTTGAAAAAAGAGGCCGAGAAGCGCGGCATCAGCGTCGAGAGCCTGTACGAGCAGGAAGTGGTCAGCAAGACCAGCGAACCATCCAACGACGAAGTGGAAAAGATCTACGAGGCCAATCGCGACCAGATCCCAGTGCCACTCACCGAGGCCGCCCCCTACATCAAGCGGCAACTGGCGATGCAGCGCGCCACCGAAACGTTGCGCGCCTACGTGGACACGCTCAAAGCCACCTCCGACGTGCGCTACAACATCCCCACGCCAGTCCTGCCCCGCTTCAAGGTAGAACCGGGCGACAACCCCAGCGTGGGCCCTGCCGACGCACGCGTGACCATCGTTGAATTCTCAGACTTTGAGTGCCCCTACTGCAGCCGCGCCGCCAAAACTCTGGAAAAACTGAAGACGCTGTACCCGCAGGATGTGCGCTTGGTGTTCCGCGACTTCCCGCTGTCGCAGCACACCAAGGCCCGCAAGGCCGCGTTGGCCGCCTTCTGCGCCCACGAACAAAACAAGTTCTGGTCGTTCCACGACGAGCTGTTCGCCAATGCTCCGGCCTTGGGAGACGAAGAGCTCACCAAGTATGCCGCCGGTGCTGGCTTGGATGCCGCCGCGATGACGGCCTGCCTCGCTTCCGATCGCCCGGAAGCTGCCGTGGCCGCCGATGAAAAAGCTGGCCGAGAGCTAGCGCTAGACGGAACGCCAGGTATTTTCGTGAATGGAATGAAGCTCTTGGGCGTGCTGCCACTGCCCCTGATGCAAGCGATCATCGACAAGGAATTGGGTCGGTAGTTCCCCTCGGGGGGGAATAAGGCAGGATGTTGCAAAATGTTTGATGCCGTCAAAGTGTTCAGTGCCACGAAGCAGAAGGACCGTGACGATCTAGGTGAATCCGTGACCCGGTGGCTCCAAGAGCACCAGGGGAAAGTTGACATTGTTGATAAGGTGGTCAAGCAGAGCTCAGACAACGAGTATCACTGCTTGTCTATTACCTTGTTCTACCGCCACAGGAGGTAAGCCACGGCGCGCCCCACCCCCAAACCCCCCTCGGCCGCGACACCCCGACGACCGCGCGACTCTGCTGTCGAAGCCACCCATTTGGTGCTGCCCACCGACACCAATCCGCATGGCACCGCCTTTGGCGGCCGCATCATGGAATGGATGGACATCGCCGCCGGTATTGTCGCCCATCGTCACAGCGGCCTCCCCGTTGTGACGGTCGCTGTGGATGAGCTGCATTTCAAGCGCCCCATTCATTTGGGCGACGTGGTGATGGTGCACGCGATGGTCAACCATGCGGGCGCCACAAGCCTTGAAGTGGGGGTGCGCGTCGAGCGCGAGGACGCCCACACCCATGCGCGCGAGCATTGCTTGTCGGCCTACTTCATTTTTGTCGCGGTGAACGCCGACGCCCGCCCCGAAGCGGTGCCACCGTTGTTGGTGGTGAGCACCGACGAGAAGCGTCGTTTTGCGGCCGCCGTGAAGCGCCGCGCTCATCGGCAACGGCTACTCAAGGCTGAGGCGAAAGCAAACCGGTCTTCCGGGCCGCGGCGACGCGCGCGGAAATAAGCCGCTCCAACGTCGCCGGCACGCTCTGTGCCAACATCAGCACCTCGGCAATATCGGTGGCCACGCCATGGCTCGGGCCGGCATCCAGGTAAAGCCCGAACACCAACTTGCCGCGGAAATGCACTGGCAAGAATGCGATGGTACCAGGTTGGCCGTCGCCCAAGGTCTGCAAGAATGTTTGATGCTGTGGTTGCGGGGTGAGCGGCCCCAAGTAGTAGGCACCCGTACGAGACACGAGCGAAAACACCGAGCCCGAGGCGCTGGTGAACGACAGGTTGCGTAAGCGCGCCGGGTCGACTCCCTCGCCAGCCGCCAGCCAGCCGCTCCACTCGCCATCCCGATGCAACAGCAGCGCCGCCCGACTCCCGCGGGACAAGGCGAAGCGCAACACCACTGAACCGACGCCATCCCGGTCATCGGCCTCACCCAACGCCGCGCGGGCAGCGGTGAGCGAGCCTATCGGAAACGTCGGCTCAGGCTCCAAAACCGGCGCCGGGGCGGGCGCAATTTCTAACGCGGAGGAGGCCTCGCCTGCGACCACCACGGTGGCGATATCCTGAGACAATTCAGGGAGATCGTCCCATGGGACTTCATCGGCATGGGTGACCAGATCGGTGGGGGGGGGCGGTGGTTTTTGCAACGCCTTGTGCGGGAACAAGAAGCGAGGCCGAAGCGGAATACCATAGTGCCGACGCAGCAAGCGCACCAGCGGCACCTCGGCCACGAAGTAACACTGCACCGGGTAGCCGGCCAGGCGCGCCACCTCGCCCAACGCCAAATGATCCCACGGCTCGCAGGAGCCCACGCGCAGCACGCGCCCGGCGATGGCAATTGGCAAGACGCGGGTGCGGTCGACCACATCGGAGGACAACAACCCCAAGACCTTGGCTGACACCTGGGTCAAATGCCTAGGCGATGCCTCAGGAACACCACACAACTCGGCGCCGAGCCGGGTGAGCATGCGACCGGAGACCAACCCCAGCTCCCAAAGGTTGGTGGCCAAGTGCCCGCCGATGACCACCTGCTGACGGATCGCGTCTTCCAGCCCCTTGTGGGTAAGCAGCCCGCGCTCGACCAGGATTTTACCCAAGTCGCTTTCAAATCGGTCGCGGAGCAAACGTCGCTCAGCCACCGCGCTGCGAGCTGTTGGAATCATTGCGTAGGTTACGCCTTGCTCCGCTGTTGGAGGGTAAGCTCGGTGAACTTAGCGGCATCGTCGTAGGAGCGCTCGACATCGGCCACGATGAAGCGCTCAATCACGCCACCCACACCAAACACCTTCACTTTGATTTCGCCTTCGACAACGCGTTTGACGCCGCCTGGTACAGCCTCGAAGCTAAAGTTGCCGCGACTGTCGACTTTGTCAGTGAACACCGACGATACGGTGTGCCAGATGCCGCGATAGCTGCCACGCGTGTAAACCACGTGCTCGGTGTACTCGATGCGCGACACCCCCAGCACCTTGGCCACCGCTGGCGGAATCTCGCGATCGGGCCCTACTTTCACCGCACGCTCAATGCGACCAGCCTTCTCGTCCAACTTCACGAGCGCACGCGACAACTTCACCGCCTTGCACATCGCGATGTTGAACGCCTCATCGAAGTAGAGGGTTTCGTAGGCGTTGAGGTCGATGCCCTTAAAGATGTGTTCAGCGCGGAATCTCATGGGAATGGTTACAACCCTAGACCTTCGCGGAAGTCAACGCTTGCAACCTTGGCGGTGGGGAAGCGCTCCTTCAGCGGCCCCAATAGCTCGCTCGCCGTGCCCACCATCACCACCGTGCGGTGCGCCTGACCTAAGTGCGCGGCCAACACCTGGTTCACCTGCCCGACACTCTGTGCGCTCACGAGAGCAGGCACCTCAAACACGGCCTCCGGCGGACGACCCAACAGCTCGTAACGCAGCGCACCCATGAGCAAATCGGTGGCCGTGGCAATCTCTAGCGGGTACCGATTGAGAACGTAACTACGGGCAAAATCTATAGTTTCTGGTCCAAGGCCACGTTCACCAAGGCCTTGGAGCAGCTCCAGTTCGAGCGCTAAGCAGGCCACCGCATCGTGGCTTGCGGGGGCGGTGCGCAACACCATGGGCGCGGGCAAGCGGCTTAGGCGATCGAAGCCAGCGTGAGCGGTGTACGACCAGCCTCGCACATCCCGCACCTCGTGGGTAAGCGGCGAGGTAAAGGTGCCACCGAAGGCCATGCTGCCCAGCCACAAGGCCATCACATCTGGGTGGTGCCCCGGCAAGCCGTGCAACCCCACACGCAACTGCACCTGGGTGCGCTCCGGTTTGTCCACCACCAGAATTTCCAAAGGCGCCGATTCGGGACGGGTGGGCACGAGCTTCGGAATGGCGGCCTCGGTGGGCAACGGCGCCAACAATTCGCGGGTGAGGGCCGTGGCCTCGTCGGGGGTGATGTCACCGGCCAACGCCAGCACCAGCCCCGATTTCACAAACCGGCTCTGGTGAGCCTGTTTGAGCGCGTCACGAGTGAGCCGGGCGAGCTCAGGTACCTCGCCCTGCGGTGAGCGGGCGAGCAACGTGTTGCGGTACAGAGCCTTGCGCAAAAACAATTCGGCCACCGTGTCATCGTCATCCCGGTCGCCTTTGAGCCCCTCGATCATTTCCTCCAGCAATCCCTCGATTTCATCGGGGGCCAAGGCTGGCGTGGCCATCGCTTCGGACAACAGCGCTAAGGTTTGCGGCAAGTGTCGCTTCAGGCTGATACCGCGATACAACGCAATCTCCATCGAGGCGGCCGACGACAGATGCGAGCCCAACTCCTCCAACGCGGCGTTAAACACGTAGCGGTCGCGCGCCTCGGTACCACGCAAGGTCAGCTCCATCAGCGTACGGGTAAGCCCCGATTGGCCCACAGGGTCGGCCAACGTGCCTGGACACAGCGTGACCACAAAGCGCACGATCGGCAAGCTGTGGTCCTCAATCACGAGCAACGTGGCCCCATCGACCTGACGACGCGCAATGGCGAGCGGATGCGGTGTGCTCACGTTACTCTCCCGCCTTCAGGGTGATACCCACGGTGCGATTCTCCACCCGGAACACCTCGCGACAGACGCGCGCCAAATCCTCAGCAGTTTTGCCCTCATAGCGACCGAGTGCGGTAAACATCAGGCTGTAATCGCCGTAGTTGGCTTCGTAATGTCCAAGCGGCTCGGCGCAGCCTTCGGCGTCTTTGAGGCCATCGTACAGCGAAAGCTCCAAGCCGTTGGCAGCCTTTTGACGCTCACTCTGGGTCAAGCCCTGCGCGAGCTTGTTCAGCTCATCTTGCACCGCGGCCACAATCGCCTCGGGGTCGGCCTCCTCACGGCCACTCACCACCACTTCGTAAAGGCCGGGGTCGGCAAACGGCACCAGCACCGCAGAGACGTCACTCGCGAGCCCTTCGTCGGTGACCAAGCGTCGATACAAACGCGCGTTGTCGCCAACAGCCAACACCTCGGAGACAATTTCCAACGCGGCAAAATCAGGCGAGAGCTGTGGTGGCGCATGAAAGGCCAAGACCACAATCGGGGTCAGCACCTGGTCACGGCGAGTAAACTGGCGCGAGGCGATTTGGCGAGGCTCCACTGGATAGGCGCGCACAGGCAGCGTCTGCGCCTCAAGCTTGCCGTAGCCCTGGGCCAAAAGGGTGAGCGTCTCCACCACGTCGATGGCACCAGCGGCCACCACCACGGCGTTGTTGGGGGCATAGAACGTTTTGTAAAAGGCCTCCACCCGCTCGCGCTGCATCGCTTCCAGGTGCGCAGCACTGCCGATGGTGGGTGAGCGATACGGGTGCACGGTGTAGGCGGTGCGATAGACGGCCTCGGAAAGGGCACCCGAGGGCGAGTTGTCCACGCTCATACGCCGCTCGTTCTTCACAACTTCGAGCTCGCTGGCGAAGGTCTTGGCATCGAGCTGCAGCCCGATCATGCGATCGGCCTCGAAGTCAATGAGCGTCTGGAGGTTATCGCGCGTGGCGGCGAGCGTCTGCGTGTAGAAGGTCCAATCCACCCAGGTGGCGGCGTTGGTTTGTGCGCCGCGCCGCTCCATCTCGCGGTCTAACTCGCCTAGCGGATGTTTGGCGGTGCCCTTGAACATCAGGTGTTCGAGGAAATGCGCCATGCCGGTGGCGTTGGGGTCTTCGTCGCGGCTGCCCACTTTGAACCAGGTCTGGTAGGCCAAGACGCTGGCGCGGTGATCAGGCATCAGCACCAAGCGCAAGCCGTTGGGCAAACGAAAACGCGACGCCCCCAAACTGGGATTATATTGAAACGAATGCTCGAACTGGATGGCGACGTGGCTATCGCGCGATGCGCTCGCCGCAGCCTCGGTTAGCGCGTGAGCGCTCAGCAATGAACTCAAAGGTGTCGACTCCTGGTGACGGCCACGGCCGTAAAGCTTAGATGAGACACGAAAAAAGTCCGCCACATTTTTTGACGTGGGCGTCAGATGTCCTACAATGTACTTCAAGAACGCACAATAACCCACTGGAAATGCTTAGGAAAGCGGCCAGTGACAGGGGGCTGTGCTGGCCTGACGAATCCTCGGTTTTCACCCCTAAAGGTGACGGTCGAGATCAGATGATGTGTCTCATAGTGCCCTCCTGCAATGGTGTGGGAGAGCCAATCGTCTCGGGGAGCCCCCTCCGACTTTTCGAGACGGTCTTGGCCACGGCGAGCGCGCACTCGCCGTGGCTATTTTCTTAAATGGCGCCCGCCGCATCGCTACGACAGAATCTCTTGCAGTTTGGCCGACAGCGCCGCCACATCGAAAGGCTTCTGCAAAAAGCCAGAGCAGCCGTGTGCCAGAAGCCCTTCGGCTTGTCCTTCAACGCTGTAGCCGCTGGCCAGCAACACTTTAAGGCCCGGTACAAGTTTGCCGGCTCTCACTACCTTTGACCCCCGCGTTCTCACGAGCATTGACCCCGGGGTCACCCATCTGCGTAACGCATGTACAATCTCTCAGTTCGCCTTTCGTCGTCCAGCGCCGCGTCGTTTCTT